>DYZF01000135.1 GCA_020741375.1 Tessaracoccus flavescens | reverse complement strand
GCCGTGCCCGTCACCCTGCCGGCCCTCACAGCTCGCACGTGCGTCACGTTGAGATCCACGCCGACGCCCACCCGATCCGGGTAGCCGTGGGCGAGCGCTCCCATCGATGCCAGCGTCTCGACGACCACGCCCGATGCGCCCCCATGCAGCAGCCCGAACGGCTGCTGGTTCCCGTCGACAGGGATCGAGCCGACCACCCGCTCAGCGGTCAGTTCGGTGATCGTCAGGCCGAGTTTCTCGTCCAACGGGGACACGATGGTGTCGGCCCACTCGGGGATGCTGTTCATGGTCGCTGACTTTGCCACAATCTTCGTCAGTGACGTTCGGTAGTCTCGGCTGGGTGAGTGACAAGCTGCTGCTGATCGACGGCCATTCGGTGGCCTACCGTGCGTTCTTCGCCTTGCCCAAGGAGAACTTCGCCACCAAGACGGGGCAGCACACCAACGCTGTGTTCGGCTTCACGTCCATGCTGATCAACGTCCTGCGCGATGAGCAGCCCACCCACCTCGCCGTCGCCTTCGACGTGTCGCGGCAGTCGTTCCGCACCACCGAGTACCCGGAGTACAAGGCCACTCGGTCCGCCTCTCCGGAGGAGTTCAAGGGCCAAGTAACGCTCATCAAGGAAGTGCTGAACGCGATGGCGGTGCCCTACTTGGAGAAGGAGGGGTACGAGGCGGATGACATCATCGCCACCATCTCCACCGAGGCCGCCATCCAGGGCATGGACGTCTACATCGTCACGGGCGATCGCGACGCCATGCAGCTCGTCAACGAGTCCGTCACCGTCCTCTACCCGCGCAAGGGCGTCTCTGACTTGGCGCGGATGACCCCGGCCGCCGTCGAGGAGAAGTACCTCGTGGCGCCCGCCCGTTACCCGGAGCTCGCTGCGCTGGTGGGCGAAACCAGCGACAACCTGCCCGGCGTCCCCGGCGTCGGCCCTAAGACGGCCGCCAAGTGGCTGGAGCAGTTCGACGGCCTCGACAATCTGGTGGCGCGGGCCGAACAGGTTCCCGGCAAGGCGGGCGAATCCTTCCGCGCGCACCTGGACGATGTCGTCCGCAACCGCAAGCTCAACGCCCTCGTCCGCGATTTGTCGCTCGATCTGTCGCTGCCGGAGACCGTGCGCAAGGAGTGGGATCGCGAGCGGGTTCATCAACTGTTCGACTCCCTGGAGTTCCGCGTCCTGCGCGAACGCCTGCTGGAGCTCGCCCCGGCAGAGGCGGTCGAGGTGGAGAGCTTCAGCGTCGACGGCGAGCGCTTGGCCCCCGGTGAGGTGTCGGCATGGCTCAGCAGCCACGCAGCCGCCGGCGCGGCCGTTCACTTCGTCGGCACATGGGGCGGCGGCACAGGCGACATCGATGCGCTCGCCTTCGCGGCCGACGACGGCTCCGGCGCGTACGTCGACACCGCCACCCTCTCACCGGAGGACGACGCTGCCCTAGCCGCGTGGCTGGCGGACCCCGGCGTCGCCAAATGGATCCATGAGTCGAAGGGCCCCACGCTCGCCTGCTGGGCGCGGGGCTGGACCCTCGACGGCGTCGCCCAAGACACGCTGCTGGCGGCGTACCTGCTGCGCCCGGACCAGCGCACCTACAGCTTGGCGGATCTCGTGGTCCGCTACCTCGGCCGGGAGCTCTCGGCGACGGCGGCTGAACCGGATCAATCGCAGGCGGCGTTCGATTTCGAGGAGGACAACTCCGACGTGGAGACGGCGCTGCTGCACGCCCGCGCGGTGTTCGACCTCGCCACTGAGCTGGACACGCAGTTGGAGGCCCGTGGGGCCGATTCGCTCATGACCGACGTCGAGCTGCCGCTGCAGCGCACGCTCGCCCGGATGGAGGCCACGGGCATCGCCGTGGATCTGGCCGTCCTGGAACGGTTGCGCGACGAGTTCGACAAGGCCGTGTTCAACGCCCAGGAGGCCGCCTACGACGTGCTGGGCCATCCGGTGAACCTCGGCTCACCCAAGCAGCTGCAGGGCGTGCTGTTCGACGAGCTGGACATGCCGAAGACCCGCAAGACCAAGTCCGGCTACACCACCGACGCCGAGGCCCTGGAATCGCTCTTCGAGAAGACGCAACACCCCTTCTTGGGCCACCTGTTGGCGCACCGCGACGCCATCCGGCTGCGGCAGACCGTCGACGGGCTCCTGGCCACCGTCGCCCCCGATGGGCGCATCCATACCACCTACGTGCAGACGATCGCGGCCACCGGGCGCCTGTCGTCGACGGAGCCGAACCTGCAGAACATCCCCATCCGGACGTCGGTGGGCCGGCAGATCCGAGCCGCGTTCGTGCCGGGCGAGGGTTTCGAATCGCTCATGTCGGCCGACTACTCGCAGATCGAGATGCGGATCATGGCCGACGCCTCGGGCGACGAGGGCCTCATCGACGCGTTCGCGTCGGGCCGCGACTTCCACAACGAGATGGCGTCGCTGGTGTTCCGCGTGGAGCCCGACGAGGTCACCGGCGAGATGCGCGCCAAGATCAAGGCGATGAACTACGGCCTGGCCTACGGCCTCAGCGCGTTCGGCCTGTCCAACCAGCTGAAGATCTCCGTCGGCGAGGCCAAGGGCCTGATGGAGGATTACTTCTCACGGGTGGGTGGCGTGCGCGACTACCTGGCAGACGTCGTCGATGAGGCGCGTCGCAGCGGGTACACCGAGACGATGCTGGGCCGCCGCCGCTACCTGCCAGACCTCACGTCGTCGAACCGGCAGCGACGCGAGATGGCCGAACGTGCGGCCCTCAACTCGCCCATCCAAGGGTCGGCGGCCGACGTCATCAAGGTGGCCATGATCCGGCTCGAGGAATCGCTGCGCGAGGCCGGCGTCAAGAGCCGCATCTTGCTGCAGGTCCACGACGAACTGGTGCTCGAGATCGCCGCGGGGGAGCAGGAACGGGTCACGGACCTGGTGCGTGAGGCCATGTCCGGCGCCTTCGAGTTGGCGGTGCCGCTCGAGGTCAGCGTCGGCGTCGGTGATTCCTGGCAGTCGGCCGCACACTAGTCGCGGCCGGAGCGCTAGGCGACGGGCTTGCCGTAGAAGAAGATGCGGGAATCCCAGTTCTCGGTCTTCGCGTCGAAATCCCAGCAGATGATGATGGCGAGCATCGGATCACCCTCGAAGTCCACCATGACGTCGGAGTTCGGGTCGTAGTCCTTCACGAAGACCTTCTTGGTCTCCGTGAACTCGTAGCACTGCACCTCACCGTTCGGGCCGTACAGCTTGATCAGATCGCCCGGCTTCAGCGCGGACTGCTCGCCCGCCCACATCTCGTTGCCCAGCGCCTTGCCGTTGCGATAGGTGTGGATCGACAGCACGGCCTTGCCGGCGTCGCTGCCCGGACGCGGACCCTCGTTCCACCACGAAGCCATGCGCGGCTCGTCCAGCGGGGGAGCGGCGATGTTGCCCTCAGCGTCCTGCCCCAAGGCGACCACCGGCTCGTCGGCGTTCAGCGCGTCGATCGTGAACCGGTTGGGCACGAAGGACCCGGTGGTGGTGGAGCAGCCGCCGGCGGCGGCCGACGACGTGGTCGCGGCGGTGGTGCTGGGCGCCGGGGCCGCAGTGCTCGGCTCAGGGGAACTGCTGGACGCGGCGACGGTGCCGGAGGTTGATCCGACGGGCTCCGGGCCGGCCTGCGGTTGGAGAGCCTTCCACACGGCGAAACCGATCAGGATGATGCCCACCAGAGCCATCGCGACGATGACGATGAGGCGAGCGCGGTTGGACTTGGGCTGGGCTGCAGAGTGGGTCACGGCCCTAAGGATAGGCGCACGCGTGGAGCAGCGAAACACGCGCTGCTTTCATGACTAGGGGTGAGGTTGCTCCTGCACGGTCTGGAAGGTAGGCTGGGCGGGCATTGTGGTCTGCGTTCTTTCAGACAGAGCAAGGATCGCAAGACGCTTCGTCAGGGCCGCGGTGCAACCATTTTCGTTCAATTCGGAGCCCTACTACATGACCTCCTCCTTTGAGGCCTCGACTGTCGCAGTCGATGACATTGGCACGCGCGACGACTTCCTCGCAGCGGTTGACGCCACCATCATTTCTTTCAACGACGGGGACATCGTCTCCGGCACCGTCGTCAAGGTTGACCGGGACGAAGTCCTGCTCGACATCGGTTACAAGACCGAAGGCGTCATCCCTTCCAAGGAACTCTCCATCAAGCACGACGTGGACCCGTTCGACGTGGTCCAGGTTGGCGATGTGATCGAGGCCCTCGTCCAGCAGAAGGAGGACAAGGAGGGTCGCCTCATCCTGTCCAAGAAGCGGGCTCAGTACGAGCGCGCTTGGGGCACGATCGAAAAGGTCAAGGAAGAGGACGGCGTCGTCACCGGCCAGGTCATCGAGGTGGTCAAGGGTGGCCTCATCGTCGACATCGGTCTTCGTGGCTTCCTCCCGGCTTCGCTCGTCGAGATGCGTCGCGTCCGCGATCTCCAGCCCTACGTCGGCATGGAGCTCGAGGCCAAGATCATCGAACTCGACAAGAACCGCAACAACGTCGTGCTGTCGCGTCGTGCGTTCCTTGAGCAGACCCAGTCCGAGGTTCGCCAGACGTTCCTCACCCAGCTCCAGAAGGGCCAGATCCGCAAGGGTGTCGTGTCCTCGATCGTCAACTTCGGTGCCTTCGTGGACCTCGGTGGCGTCGACGGCCTGGTCCACGTATCCGAGCTGTCGTGGAAGCACATCGACCACCCGAACGAGGTTGTCGAGGTCGGCATGCCCGTCACCGTCGAGGTGCTCGAGGTGGACATGGACCGCGAGCGCGTCTCCCTGTCGCTGAAGGCCACCCAGGAAGATCCGTGGCAGACCTTCGCCCGTCTGCACCAGATCGGCCAGATCGTGCCCGGCAAGGTCACCAAGCTGGTTCCGTTCGGTGCGTTCGTCCGCGTCGGCGAGGGCATCGAGGGCCTGGTCCACGTGTCCGAGCTGGCCGAGCGTCACGTCGAGATCCCCGAGCAGGTTGTGGCCGTCGGCGACGACCGCATGGTCAAGGTCATCGACATCGACCTCGAGCGTCGCCGCGTCTCCCTGTCGCTGAAGCAGGCCAACGAGGGTGTCGACGTCGCCGCTGACGACTTCGATCCGCTGCTCTACGGCATGCAGGCGTCCTACGATGAGCAGGGCAACTACATCTACCCCGAGGGCTTCGACCCCGAGACCAACGACTGGAAGGAAGGCTTCGACGAGCAGCGCGCTGCTTGGGAGGCCCAGTACGCCCAGGCGCACGCTCTGTGGGAGGCCCACAAGAAGCAGGTCGAGTCCGCCGAGACTGCAGACCGCGAGGCTGCCGTCGAAGCCGGCACTGGCTACGTCACCGAGACCACGAGCGAAGGCTCGCTGGCTTCCGACGAGTCGCTGCAGGCTCTGCGCGACAAGCTCGCCGGTAGCTGATCTCAGACGACGAAGGCCCGCCCCTCAGGGGACGGGCCTTCGTCGTGTTCGAGGGCGGGTCAGATCTTCTTGCGACCCGTCACGAGGTTGTAGACGAAGATGATCAGCGCGATCACGAGCAGGATGTGGATGAGGCCGCCGGCAACGTCGGCGATGAAGCCGATCAGCCACAGAGCGAGCAGTACTACCAGAACAATCCATAGAATGCGGGCCATGGGAGTTACCTCTTTCATCAAGGGTTCATGCGTTGTGGCTTGTCAGCCTACCGTCAGGCGTCCGCGATGAGGCGGATTGCGCTCACGGGCGGCATCGCGTCGGGTAAATCGTTCGTCGCGGACGAGTTGGAGCGGCTCGGTGCCGTCATCATCGATTCCGACGTGCTGGCCCGTGTGGTGGTGGAGCCGGGCACCCCTGGGCTGCGGAAGATCCGGGAGCGTTTCGGCGCGTCGATCCTCCGTGAGGACGGCACCTTGGACCGGGCGGCGCTCGGTGAGCTGGTGTTCGCCGACGACGCAGCCCGCGAAGATCTCAACGCCATCGTGCATCCGCTCGTGCGGGACGAGGCCGAGCAGCGCACCGCGCAGGCTCCTGAGGGCGCCGTCGTGATCCAAGTGATCCCGCTATTGGTCGAGACCGGATTGCATGAGTCATTCGACGGCGTGATCGTCGTCGACGTCCCCACCGAGACCCAGGTGCGCCGGCTGATGCACCGCAACGACGTCGATCTCACAGCGGCGCGTGCCCGCGTTCGGGCACAAGCGTCGAGGCAGGAGCGGCTCGCCGTGGCCGACTGGGTGATCGACAACAGCGCAGACCAGGCGGCCACAGTCCGCCAGGTGGAGGAGCTGTGGCCGCAGTTGGTGCGATTCGCCGGCGTGGTGGACTGACCTACTCGGCCGCGTCGTCACCCCACGGAGGGCAGGAGCACATGAGGTTCCGGTCGCCGTAAGCGTTGTCGACGCGCCCCACCGGAGGCCAGTACTTGTCCACCCGGAACGCGCCGGCCGGGAAGCATCCCTGCTCGCGCGTGTACGGGCGATCCCACTCGGCCACCAGATCTTCGACGGTGTGGGGCGCCCGGCGCAGCGGGGACTCCTCTGCCGAGATCCGGCCCTCGGCCACGTCGGTGGCTTCCTTGGCGATGTCGAGCATGGCCTCGATGAAGCGATCCAGCTCGGCCTTGGTCTCAGACTCGGTGGGCTCGATCATCAACGTGCCCGCCACCGGGAACGACATCGTGGGCGCGTGGAAGCCATGGTCCACGAGCCGCTTTGCGATGTCGTCGACGGTGACGCCGTGCGCGGCGAAGCCCCGCGGATCGACGATGCACTCGTGGGCCACCCGGCCGCCCTCACCCTGATAGAGGATCGGGAACGCGTCCGCCAGACGTGCCGCGATGTAGTTGGCGTTGAGGATCGCCACCCTGGTGGCCTGGGTGAGCCCAGCGCCGCCCATGAGGCACACGTACGCCCACGAGATGAGCAGGATGGACGCCGAGCCGTACTTCGCGGCCGACACCGCGCCTTCTTCGCCGGTGGCCGGGTTGCTCGGCAGGTGCGGGGTGAGATGTTCCTTGACGCCGATGGGGCCCATGCCCGGGCCGCCACCGCCGTGGGGGATCGCGAACGTCTTGTGCAGATTCAGGTGGCTGACGTCTCCGCCGAGATCGCCGGGCCGGACCAGACCCACCATGGCGTTCATATTGGCCCCGTCGATGTAGACCTGACCGCCGTGCTCATGCGTGATGTCGCAGACGGTGCGAACCGTCTCCTCGAACACCCCGTGCGTCGACGGATAGGTGATCATGACGGCGGCCAACTTGTCGCCGGCCTCTGCGGCCTTGGCGCGGAAATCCTCCACGTCGATGTCGCCGTTGGCGGCCGACTTCACCGCAACCACTCGCATGCCCGCCATCGTCGCCGAGGCCGGGTTGGTGCCGTGCGCGGAGGTGGGGATGAGGCAGACGTCACGCTCGTCGCCGTTGGCGCGGTGGTAGGCGGCGATCGTCAGCAGCCCCGCGTATTCGCCCTGCGCGCCGCTGTTGGGCTGCATGGAGAACGCGTCGTAGCCCGTGATCTCGCACAGCTTCTGGGAGAGGTCACGAACGATCTCGTGGTACCCCTCAGCTTGGGACGAGGGGGCGTAGGGGTGCAGCGACGCGAACTCGGGCCAGGTGATGGGCATCATTTCGACGGCGGCGTTGAGCTTCATCGTGCAGGACCCCAGCGGGATCATGGCCCGGTCGAGCGCCAGATCGCGGTCTGCCAGCCGCCGCATGTAGCGCATCATCTCGGACTCGGCCCGGTTCATGTGGAACACCGGGTGGGTTAGGTACTCGCTGGTGCGCAGCAGGTCAACGGGGATGGCTGGGATATCGGTGAGTTCCGGCTGTTCGTCGATGCCGAACGCGCCCAGAACCCGCCCGATGATCTCCGGCGTGGTGGTCTCGTCGACGGAGATGCCCACCTTGTCGCGGCCCACGCGGCGCAGGTTGATTCCGCGCTGTTCGGCCGCGGCCAGGATGCCGGCTTGGCCGACGCCGACCTCAACCGTGATGGTGTCGAAGAAGGCCTCGGGCTCGACGACGGCGCCGTGCTCGCGCAGGCGGGTGGCGAGGGTGGCGGCCGTCAGGTGCACCCGTTGCGCGATGGCATGGAGGCCCTTGGGGCCGTGGAAGACGGCGTAGAACGACGCCATGACCGCGAGCAGCGCTTGGGCGGTGCAGACGTTGGACGTGGCCTTCTCGCGTCGGATGTGCTGCTCACGGGCCTGGAGAGCCAGTCGGTAGGCGCGGTTG
The DNA here is from genome assembly GCA_020741375.1 of Tessaracoccus flavescens. Classification (GTDB taxonomy): domain Bacteria; phylum Actinomycetota; class Actinomycetes; order Propionibacteriales; family Propionibacteriaceae; genus Arachnia; species Arachnia flavescens_A. The sequence goes on along the minus strand of DYZF01000135.1, from coordinate 3,136 downwards.
CCGTTGGCGTCCTTCGAGACACCGACGAGCCGGCCGGGCATGATCCGCTTGAGCGGATCTGTGCAGGCGAGGAAGGCGGCGTGCGGCCCGCCGAAGCCCATAGGGACGCCGAAGCGTTGCGCCGAACCGATCGCGATGTCGGCGCCCATGGCGGCGGGCTCCTTCAGCAGACACAGGGCCAGCAGATCCGTCGCCACGATCGCCAGTGCCCCTGCCGCATGCAGCGCGTCGCACTGAGCGGTGTAATCGCGCAGGTCGCCGTAGGTGCCGGGGTAGGAGAAGATGGCGCCGAACAGGTCGTCGCCCACCTCGAGGGCGGCCGCGTCGCCCTCAATGATCTCGATGCCGATGGGGCGGGCCCGGGTGGCCAAGACGGCCTTGGTCTGGGGGTGCAGATCCTCGGCGACGAAGAACTGCTTCTTCTTGCCCTTGGTGGCGTTGTGCGCCATGGCCATGGCCTCGGCCGCCGCCGTCGCCTCGTCGAGGAGTGATGCGTTGGCGATGGCGAGGCCCGTGAGGTCGGTCACCATCGTCTGGAAGTTGAGCAACGCCTCAAGCCTGCCCTGAGCGATCTCTGGCTGGTACGGGGTGTACGCCGTGTACCACGCCGGGTTCTCCAGGATGTTGCGCTGGATGGCCGGCGGGGTGAGCGTGCCGTAGTACCCCTGCCCGATGAGCGACGTCCGGACGTGGTTCTTGGCCCCCGCCGCGTGCAAGGCATCCAGCATGGCGCCCTCGGTGAGCGGCGACCACTCGAGCGGCGCCGACTGGCGCAGGCTCGACGGGATGGTCTGCTCGATCAGCTCGTCGAGCGATCCGACTCCCAAAGCGGCGAGCATGTCGTCCATCTCGGCCGGGCTGGGCCCGATGTGTCGGCGGTTGGCGAAATCGTCAGGATCGTAGGTTGAGGCGGCCCAAGTCATCGTGGTGTTCAGCCGCCGATCAGCTGGTTGTAGGCGTCTTCGTCGAGCAGTTCGTCGAGGTCGTCGTCGTTGGCGGGGGAGACCCGAACGAACCACGATCCCTCGGGATCCTCGTTCACCATCTCCGGGGAGTCGGCGATCTCTTGGTTGACGGCGGTCACCGTGCAGTCGAAGGGCGCGATGATGCCGGAGGCCGCCTTGGTGGACTCGATGACGCAGATCTCGTCGCCTTTGGCGAACTCGGCGCCGATCTCCGGCAGTTCGATGAAGACCAGATCACCCAGCTCGGAGGTGGCATGCGGCGTGATGCCGATCGCGACCTCGGAATCGCTGGTGTCGACCCATTCGTGTTCAGGCGTGTACTTGAGCATGTTGATTTCCTTTAGCGCTTGTAGTTGTGGGGGACAAAGGGGAGTTCGACGACGCTGAGGGGGAGTCGCTTGCCCCGCACCTCCGCGAAGACTGTGGTGCCGGGCTCAACGTCCGGGGGCAGCATTCCCATGGCGATGGGGCCGCCGACGGTGGGCCCGAAGCCTCCGGAGGTCACCTTCGCGACCGGTTCCGATTGGGTCTCGGTGAGGTAGATGGGGGCACCCTCGCGGACGGGGGCACGGCCCGCCGGCTTGAGGCCGACGCGGATCCGCGATGCGCCGGTGGCCAGTTCTTGGAGGATATCGTCGGCGCCGGGGAAGCCTCCCGCGCGGGAGCCGCCGGTGCGCCGCACCTTGGGGATGGCGAAGGACAGCCCGGCCTCCACCGGCGTCACGCCGGTGTCGAGATCGTGCCCGTAGAGCGGCATGCCCGCCTCGAGGCGAAGCGAATCGCGCGCTCCCAACCCAGCCGGCGCCACCTCGTCCATCGCGAGCAGCGCGCGGGCGAACTCCTCGGCCCGTTCGTTGGGAACGGAGATCTCGTAGCCGTCCTCGCCCGTGTAGCCGGAGCGAGACACCCACACCTCGGTGCCGTCCCATTGAGTGATGACCGAATCCATGAACACCATCGACGCGGCGTCGGGGATCAGCCGAGACAGGGCGGTTTCGGCCTTGGGGCCCTGAAGGGCGAGCAGTGCGCGGTCGCGCTGGGGCTCCACGGTGACGCCGTCGAGCGTGCGGAGGTGGTTGACGTCGTGGGCCGCCCGCGCCGCATTGACCACCACGTAGAAGTGGGTGACGTGGTTGGCGAACATCAGATCGTCCAGCACGCCGCCGTCGACGTTGGTGAACAGGCCGTACCGCTGGCGATACTCGGCCAGCCCGGCCACGCTGACGGGCATCAGGGTCTCGAGCGCAGCGGCGGCGTCCTCCAGTTTGCCGGACTTCGGCCGCACCAGTACTTGGCCCATGTGGCTGACGTCGAACAGCGACGCCGATTCACGGGTGTGGTTGTGTTCGGCGATGATCCCGGCATACTGCACGGGCAGTTCCCAGCCCGCGAAATCGACGAGCTTGCCGCCCAGTTCCTTATGTAACGCGTGAAGCGCGGTGGTCTTCATTGACAACCCTTCTCGCCGAGGTCGGCGCTCAAGTCGGTGGCAGATCCACCGTAGCGCCCCCTCTGTTGCGGGTGCCTGAGATTGCTAATCCGTCGGCGGGCCGAAGCCACTTTCCAGAGTTCAAGTTCTGCCGAGGTCCTGGGGCCTGAGAGTTTCCGGGGCGGTTGCTCCTTCGGCACCGGACGAGCCGGTTCTCCCTCGACGACGTCAGCCTAGCAAGCCGTCGGCCCGTCCGACAGGGGAAGGGGTGGGCTCCCGACACGGGTGCACAACAGCTCTACTTCGACGCCTCGATCATGGCCCTGAGCTCCTTCTTCAGGTCTGCCACTTCGTCGCGATGCCGGGCCGCGACCTCGAACTGCAGCTCCGCCGCAGCTTGGTGCATCTGTGCGGTCAGTTCTTCGATCAGCTGGGTCAACTCCGTGACGGCCATCGTGGAGGCGTCCAGAGCCTTGGCCGGCTTCCGGCCATCCGTGCTCCGGTACTCCTTCATGAGGCCTTCGGTGTCCGCATCCTCCCGGGCGAGCATGTCGGTGACGTCGGCGATCCGCTTGCGCAGCGGCTGCGGATCGATGCCGTGTTCGGTGTTGTACGCCACCTGGATTGCGCGACGGCGGTTGGTCTCGTCGATCGCCGCCTCCATCGACGGCGTGATCTTGTCGGCGTACATGTGTACCTGGCCGGCGACGTTTCGGGCGGCGCGGCCGATGGTCTGGATCAG
>DYZF01000134.1 GCA_020741375.1 Tessaracoccus flavescens | reverse complement strand
CACCGGCGAGGACATCAGCGCCGAGGAGTTGGGCGGCGCGTGGGTGCATGCCGGCACGTCGGGCGTCGCCCAGGTGATCGCCGACGACGAGCAGCACGCGTTGAACCTCACCAAATCGCTGCTGAGCTACCTGCCGCAGAACCACACGGAGGACCCGCCGCTGCTTGAGCCATACGATCCGGCGGACCGGATGGATGAGGCGCTCCAGTCGATCATCCCCGCCGACGACGCCCTCCCCTACGACATGCGCGACGTGCTGGATTCCATCTTCGACCACGATTCGGTGTTCGAACTGCATAAGGAGTGGGCCGGCAACGCGCTGGTGGGGTTCGCCCGGCTCGACGGCATGAGCGTCGGCTTCGTGGCCAACCAGCCGCTGGTGCTCTCCGGCTGCCTCGACATCAACGCCTCCGACAAGATCGCCCGCCACGTCACCCTGTGCGATCAGTTCAACATCCCCCTGTTCACCTTCGTCGACTGCCCCGGCTACCTGCCCGGCGTCGAGCAGGAGTACAAGGGCGTCATCCGCCACGGCGCCAAGATGATCTACGCCTACTGCCAGGCCACGGTGCCCAAAGTGTCGATCGTGACCCGCAAGGCCATGGGCGGCAGCTACGTCGCGATGAGCTCCAAGCAGATGAACAACGACGTGGCCTTCGCGTGGCCCAGCGCGCAGATCGCAGTCATGGGCGCGGAGGGCGCCGCGCGGCTGCTCAACCGTCGCGCCATCGCCGAGGCGGACGACCCGGCCGCCGAGGAGGCCCGGTTCATCGCCGAGTACAAGGAGCGGTTCTACAATCCGTATCAGGCGGCCGACGTCGGACAGATCGACGAGGTGATCGAGCCCAGGGAGACGCGGCCACGACTGATCCGATCACTCGAGGTGCTCCGCACCAAGGTCACCGAGACCATCCCCAAGAAGCACGGACTCTTCCCGGTGTGATGCGGCCATGAATCTTGATTCACTGCTGTGGGGCCTGATGATGATGGGCGTCGGCATGGGCACGGTGTTCGCCCTGCTTCTGCTGTTGATGCTCGTGCTGATGGGCATCGGCCGGCTGGACCGGCGGCCCACGCTGTCGCCGTCGACGGCCGATGCGCCCGTGCTTGCTGAGCCCGTCGCCCTGGCCGACGGAGATCAGCCGGGTCCGCCGTCGGTGCGGATCATCGCCGACGGTTTGGACGAGGATCAGGTGGCCGCGATCACGGTCGCGGTGATCACCCACGCCGAGAACCGACGGCGCCTCGCCGCCCCAGAAACCCGCGCGTTCAAGCCCGGCAGCCAGCTGTTCGCAAGCCGCTGGCTCACCGTCGGTCGCGGACGCCAAACGATGAGGAGTTGATCGTGCGTCGCTACACCATCGGCATCAACGACACGACCAAGGTGGTCGACGTCGAGGCGGTTGGCGCCAACCTGTTCCGGGTGCAGATCGACGGCCGGCTCGTCGACGTGACTCTGGAGGACCATCGCGATTTGGCGCACTCGGCCGTGACCCCTGCGGTTGTCCCGCGCGAGGAGCGCACCGTGGGCGACGTGGCTGCGGGCGCCGCGGCGGACGCACCCGCCACGCCCGCGCCGTCGGGCAAGGCACCCGCTCCGCTGCAGCGTCCCACCTCCCCCGCCAACGCGGCGAGCGCTCCGGTCTCCAGCGCCACCCAGCCCGTGGGCCGCGACACGATGACCGCCCCCATGCCGGGCGCGATCCTGTCGGTGAGCGTCGCCGTCGGCGACACCGTCAAGCGGGGCGACACGTTGCTGGTGCTCGAGGCCATGAAGATGAAGAACGAGCTGAAGTCGCCACGCGACGGCGTCGTCGCCGAGATCTACGTGGGTGCCGGCACGCAGGTGCGGTTCGGCGAGACCCTGGTCCGATTCGAGTGACATGGGCGACGCACTCGGCTACCTGATCGCCGGCATCACGTCGCTGACGTGGGAGTCGGCGGTCATGATCGCCGTCGGCCTGCTGCTGGTGTGGCTGGCGGTCAAGAAGGAGTACGAGCCGCTCCTGCTGCTCCCCATCGGCGCTGGCGCCATTCTGGCCAACCTGCCGTTCTCACCGTTGGTGGGCGAGGACGGGATGCTGACGACGCTGTACAACATGGGCGTTGTCAACGAGTTGTTCCCGCTGCTGATCTTCGTGGGCATCGGCGCGATGACCGACTTCGGGCCGCTGCTGGAGAACCCGAAGATGGTGCTGCTCGGCGCCGCCGGGCAGTTCGGTATCTTCCTCACGCTGATCCTGGCGCTGGTGTTGGGGTTCACCCACGCGCAGGCCGCCTCGATCGGCATCATCGGCGCCATCGACGGCCCCACGTCGATCTACGTGTCGAACAAGCTGGCGCCGGAGTTGCTCGCGCCGATCACAGTCGCGGCGTACTCCTACATGTCGCTGGTGCCCATCATCATGCCGCCGATCATGCGGGCGCTCACCACGAAGAACGAGCGTTCCATCGTGATGCCCTACACGAGCCGTGAGATCTCGCAGCGCACCAGGATCCTGTTCCCCATCGTCGTCACGATCGTGGTTGGCATTCTGGTTCCGTTCGCCACGCCGCTGATCGGCATGCTGATGCTGGGCAACTTGATGCGTGAATCCAAGGTGGTGGAACGCCTCACCGGGGCCGCCTCCAACGAGCTGACCAACATCGTCACCCTGTTCATGGGCCTGGCGATCGGTTCCACCATGGTGGGTGAGAAGTTCATCAACCTCTCCACCCTGCTCATCCTCGGGCTGGGGCTCATCGCGTTCTGCCTCGACACGGTCATGGGCGTGCTCTTCGGCAAGCTGATGAACGTGCTGAGCGGCGGGAAGTTCAACCCCCTGATCGGCGCAGCCGGCATCTCGGCCTTCCCGATGGCCGCCCGCGTGGTGCAGAAGGAAGCGCAGCGAGAGCGCTTCGACAACTTCCTCCTCATGCATGCCATGGGCGCGAACGCAGCGGGGCAGATCGCATCGGTCGTGGCCGGCGGCGTGCTGTTGGCGCTGATGGGTGCTGCGTAGTCGGTCAGCGCTGACGGATCAGCTGGCCTGCTCGCGGAAGATCTCCTCGAAACGGCCGCCCGCTGCGAGGAGATCCTCGTAACGGCCTTCCTCCACCACGCGGCCACCGTCGAACACGTAGATCCGATCCATGCCGCGAAGCGTCCACGCCCGGTGAGAGACCACGACGGTGATCCGATCCTGCTGCGTGCGGCGCAGTTCGGCGAAGAGCTTCTGATTCTCTGCGGGAGCCAACGATGGTCCTTCCAGTGCCCCACTGCCGGGCAATTAATAACTGGAATAACCAGCTCACACACCTAGGGGCAGCGAGACGCGGGCTGAGCCCGCCGTCACGCTACGCGCTGAGCCGGGCGACGGCGGCGTCGATCCGCTCGTCCGTGGCGGTCAGCGCCACCCGCACATGGCTGGCCGCAGCTGCTCCGTAGAAATCGCCGGGGGCCGCGAGGATTCCCCGCTCCGCCAACCAATCGACGGTGGTTCGGCAGTTCTCGCCCTTGGTGGCCCACAGGTACAGCGAGCCCTCCGAGTGGTCCACGCGGAACCCGGCCGCCTCGAGAGCGGCCTTCAGCTTCACGCGCCGAGCGAGGTAGCGCTCGCGCTGCTGCTCCACGTGGGATTGGTCCTCGAGCAGGGAGATCATGACGCGCTGGATGGGGCCGGGCACCATCATGCCGAGGTGCTTGCGGGTGGCCACCAACTCCTGCACGATCGCCGGGTCTCCGGCCACGAAGCCGGCGCGATAGCCGGCCGCGTTCGAGCGCTTGGAGAGCGAGTGCACCGCCAGCAGACCCGTGAGATCGCCGTCGTTGACACGGGGATCCAACACTGAGAACGGCTCCCGCTCCCAGGCGAACTCGCCGTAGCACTCGTCGCTGGCAAGGATCGCGCCGCGTTCGCGGGCCACTGCCACGAAGGCGCGCATGTCGTCGAGGCTGAGGACCTTGCCGCTGGGATTCGCCGGCGAGTTGATCCAGATGAGCTTGGTGTTGGCAGGCACCTGCGCCGGATCGTCGAGGGGAACAGGCTGCGCCTTCGCCATGATGGCGCCCACCTCGTAGGTGGGGTACGCGCATTCAGGGAAGACGACGGCGTCCTCTGAGCCCATCGCCAAGAGCGTCGGCATCCACGCCACCAGTTCCTTGGTGCCGATGACAGGCAGCACTGCCTCGTCGGTGAGGAGAACGGAGCCCCAGCGCCCTTCGAGGTAGCCGATGATGGCGGAGCGGGTGTCTGGGCGGCCCCACACCGTCGGGTAGCCAGGCGAATCGCCGAACGTGCCGAGAGCCTCGACGGCGAACGCCGGCGTTGGGTCTACCGGCGTACCCACCGACAGATCCACGATGCCGTCGGGGTGGGCCGAGGCGACGCTCTTGGCGACGCTCAGCGTGTCCCAAGGAAAGTCAGGAAGCCCGAGGCTCATCACTCACCCTGCGGAGGCAGGGCAGCGACGATGGGGTGGTCCTTGTCGATGACGCCGAGCTTGGCGGCGCCACCCGGCGAGCCGATCTCGTCGAAGAACTGGACGTTGACGTCGTAGTACTCGGCCTGCTCCTCGGGGACATCGTCCTCGTAGTAGATCGCCTCGACGGGGCACACCGGCTCGCAGGCGCCGCAGTCGACGCACTCCTCCGGGTGGATGTAAAGCATGCGGTTGCCCTCGTAGATGCAGTCGACGGGGCACTCCTCGACGCAGGCGCGGTCCTTCACGTCGACGCAGGGCAAACCGATGATGTAAGTCACTTTGATACTCCTTGAGGAACTTGAACCACAGCTTAGCGCGGTCTCGTCACCCGGCGCGGCGAGACCCGCGTCGGGCAGAAGTGTGGATCAGCCGTCGGTTTCGCTGCCCGGGGGCACGCAGACGATGCGGTCGCCGGCGTTGTACTTCCAGCGGTAATCCTCAGACTTCACGACGCTCCCGCCCTTGTAGAACAAGCGCTTCCAGTTGACGGTGAAGCCCTGGATCGGAGCCTGCGGCTCGCAGTTGTCGGCTGACACCTTGCGCTCCTTGCCGGTGTAGAAGCCAGACTTCTTGAGCTCGGTGGATTCCACCTTGTCGTAGGTCTTCTTGGACCAGATCTTGAAGGTGATGCTGCCTCGGTTGCCGGACGACGACGGGCTCACGGTGCCCTGGATGATCGCCGGGAATTCGGTGTCGTTCTGGAACCGCATGTCTAGCGATCCGTAGTAGATCGTGGCCTCACGGCCGGCCGGGTAGCGGTCAAAGTAGAGGCTGTGCGGCTTGTGCTCGATGTCCTTGTAGCCGGCGAAGAAGCCGGCGTTGTACAGCGTGGTGGCCGCCTGGGAGATGCCGCCGCCGGCCTCCTTCACCAGACGCCCGCCGGTGATGACATAGCCGTCGGTGTAGCCGTTGGCAGCGGTGCGCGGGCCGAGGGTGTCGTTGAGCGAGAAGATATCCCCCGGCATCAAGACGGTGCCGTTGACCGACTTGGCGGCGCGGCCGAGGTTGGTGTTGCGGTACGCGGCGTGCGGGTAGCGGGTGGTGAACTCGCCGATGACGACGAGGTCGCCCAGCTTCGTCAGGTCCTCGGTCGAGTACTTCGGATCCTCGCTGGTGACCTTGACGGCGACAGTGCGTGCGTCGCCGGTGGCCAGCGCGGCCTGCTGCACGGCGGCGACGAAATCGGCCTCGGTCATGGTCTGGCCGGGGGTACCGGGAACGACGACGGGCTTGCCGCCCTCGAACTTGAAGCTGGCGTTCTTGGCGTCGGTGAGCTTGAGGCCGCGGCGGGCCTCTTCGGTGTCGGCGTAGAGCTTGGCGCCGTCGATCTCGCCGACCAACTTGCCGCCTTCGTTCTTGATGGTGGCCACGGCGGCCAGCGAGCCAGGCGCGATCTGCATCTGGTCGGAGTTGTGCGTCAGGGTGATCGGGCCGCTGAGCAGCGGCTCCGCGAAGGTCTTGACGACTTCGTCGACCATGGCGTCGGTCACGGCCGGCGGGGTGTTCTTCACCACGGCCTGAGCCGTGGATTTGCCGTCGTTGAAGGCCGCTTCGATGGCCTTGGCAGTTTCGGCTGCGTCGAGCTCCAGCGCGTCGGCAGCCGCGGTGCGGACAACCTGGCCGTTCTCGATCTTGACCGTGGCATCCGTGCCCGCGACCGTGAATGCATCGGCCTTCTGCTCGACCGCGGAGACCAACTGCTGCTGGTCCACCGTGCGGACCAGATTGACGGCTTCACCGCCGGTCAGGCTGAAGATGATGTCGCGCGGGTCCCAGCTGAAGCCTCCGCCAGCGTTGGCGACGGTGGCGGCATAGTCTGCGCCGAGGCCGGACTGCGCGGGTTCAAGGGTGGTGCTGGCGTCACCGTTCTCGACGGTGAGGGGCTCGTTGATCTTCGGGCCGAGCTCCGTCTCGAGCTTCTGCTCCGCCTGCGTCGGCGACAGGCCACCGATGTCGACGCCGTCGACGCTGGCCTTGGCCGGCAATTGGTTTCCCGCAACGAAATAGGAGGCAACGTACGCTCCCCCAAGCAGCACAATGACGCCAATGATGGCGCCAATGGCGATCCGCTTGCCCTTACTCACACTCTCAACCCCTCAAGCGGC
>DYZF01000133.1 GCA_020741375.1 Tessaracoccus flavescens | reverse complement strand
GAGCGCGAGCAGACCCTCAACCAGTTGCTCGTCGAGATGGACGGCTTCGACGTGCGCGGCGGCGTCATCCTGATCGCAGCCACCAACCGCCCCGACGTGCTGGACCCGGCGCTGTTGCGTCCCGGCCGCTTCGACCGCCAGATCGGCGTCGAGGCCCCCGACGCCGACGGTCGCGCCCACATCCTCAAGGTGCACGCCAAGGGCAAGCCGCTCGCCTCAGACGTCGATCTGGTATCGATCGCGCGCAAGACGCCGGGATTCTCCGGCGCAGACCTGGCCAACGTCCTCAACGAGGCCGCCCTCCTGGCCGCCCGCATGAACCTCGACATGATCCGCCAGCCCCAGCTCGACGAGGCCATCGACCGGGTCATCGCCGGCCCGCAGAAGCGCACCCGTCTGATGAACGACCGCGAGCGCCTCATCACTGCCTACCACGAGGGCGGCCACGCGTTGGTCGCCGCCGCGATGCCCGGCAACGATCCGGTGCAGAAGGTCACCATCCTTCCCCGCGGCCGCGCGCTGGGCTACACGATGGTCATGCCCGACGACGACAAGTACTCCCGCACCCGCGGTGAGCTGCTCGACCAGATGGCCTACATGATGGGCGGCCGCGCAGCGGAGGAACTGGTCTTCCACGATCCGACCACCGGCGCCGCCAACGACATTGAGAAGGCCACGAAGGTGGCCCGCGCCATGGTCATGCAGTACGGCATGAGCGAGCGCGTCGGTTCCGTCAAGCTCGGCGGCGGCGATTCCGAGCCGTTCATGGGCATGCGCGGCACGGATTCGTCGGCCGACTACTCGCAGCACATGGCTGCCGTGGTCGACGAGGAAGTGGGGGCGCTCATCCACGCCGCCCACCAAGAGGCGTTCGACGTGCTGCAGGAGAACCGCGACGTGCTCGACGAGCTCGTGCGCCAGCTGTTCGCGAAGGAGACCCTCAACCGCCACGAGGTGGACGAGGTGTTCAAGCCGCTGCGTCGCCGTGAACGCCGTCCCGCGTGGACCGGCTCGGACCAGCGCGAGCCCTCAGACATCCCGCCCGTCGAGATCCCTGCCGCTCCCGAGCCGATGCCGGAGCGCCCCGCCAAGCTCGATCCCCCGTCGGCCGGCCCGGAGTTCAACCCGCTGCCGGATCCCGAGCCACCCGCCACCGGACCCTCGCCGTGGGGCCCGCCGACCGCCCCGCCGAGCCACTGATGGCCGTCGACGAGGCGCGAGTCGCCGCAGCCATCCGCGAACTCCTCGCCGCGATCGGTGAGGATCCAGACCGTGACGGCCTGCTCGAGACCCCAGACCGGGTTGCCCGCTCGTGGGGCGAGCTGGTCGCCGGCCACGGCGTCGACGCGGCCGACATCCTCGGCAAGACGTTCGACATCACGCACGACGAGATGGTGCTGGTGAAGGACATCGAGGTGGTCAGCACCTGCGAGCATCACATGCTGCCGTTCACGGGCGTCGCCCACATCGGGTACATCCCCAACCCCGAGGTGGGCGTGACGGGCCTGTCGAAGCTGGCCCGCCTCGTCGACATGTACGGGCGTCGGCTCCAAGTGCAGGAACGGCTCACCACCCAGATCGCCGACGCGCTCGTGGAGCACCTCAAGGCCCACGGCGTCATCGTCGTCATCGAGGCCGAGCACACCTGCATGACCATGCGGGGCGTGCGCAAGCCCGGCAGCCGTACCGTCACGTCGGCCGTGCGCGGCCAGCTCCGCGATCCGGCCACCCGCGCGGAGGCCATGAGCCTCATCATCGGACGGTGAATCAGTGACCCTCGTGATGGGGATCGTCAACGTCACCCCCGATTCCTTCTCCGACGGCGGCCGCTACCTCAACCATGAGCGCGCGCTCAGCCACGCGCGCGGCATGCTGACCGCCGGGGCGTCCATCGTCGACGTGGGCGGCGAGTCCACCCGTCCCGGAGCCGAGCGGGTCAGCCTCGACGACGAACTAGCGCGAGTCATCCCGCTGGTGCGCGATCTGGCGGCCGACGGGGTCGCGGTGTCGGTGGACACCATGCGTGCGCCCGTGGCCCGCGCCGCCATCGACGCCGGCGCGAAGATCATCAACGACGTCTCCGGCGGCTTGGCCGACCCGGAGATGCTCACAGTGGTGGCCGATTCCTCCGCCGATTACGTGGTGATGCACTGGCGCGAGCACTCCGCAACCATGCAACAGGGCCCGCGCTACGACGACGTCGTGGCCGACGTGGTCAGCGAACTACTCGCCCAGCGCGACGCGGCCGTCGAGGCAGGGATAGCGCCGGAGCGCGTGATCCTCGATCCAGGGCTCGGGTTCTCCAAGACGTGGGATCACAACTGGACGCTGCTGCGCCATCTGAACGTGTTCCAGAAGTTGGGGCATCGCGTTCTCGTGGGCGCGTCGCGCAAGGCCTTCCTCGGCGAACTGCTCGGCGGCCGCGAACCCCTCGGTCGCGACGGCGCCACCGCAGCCCTGTCCTTCTGGTCCGCCCTGCACGACGTCTGGGCCGTCCGGACGCACGACGTCAGCGGCCAGTCCGACGCGATCGCGGTTGCCCGGCGCCTGGCCCGCGAGGGCGCCGTCGATCTGTCGGGTGGGGTCACCCACTGAGACGTCGCCCGCGCTCGCGAGCGACGCGGAGCGGTGCGGTAAGGTGCAAACGCCGAAGGGAGGCCAGTCATCGACCAGATCACGATCACGGGTGTGACCGCAACCGGCTACCACGGGGTGTTCCCCGAGGAGCGCCGCGAGGGTCAGCCGTTCGTCGTCGATGTGGTGCTGGAACTGGATCTCGACACCGAATCCGATCGCCTCGACGACACCGTCAGCTACGCCGATGTCGCCGACGAGATCGAGGCTGTGATCACGGGGGAGCCGTTCAATCTCATTGAGACGGTCGCTGGTCGGATTGCCGATCGATGCTTGGCGCATGGCAAAGTGGTAGGTGTCACCGTCACGGTGCACAAGCCACGTGCCCCTCTCACACAGACCTTCGCGGACGTTTCCGTCACGATCAGCAGGAGAAGACATGTCTAACGGACCATTCGAAATCGACGTCGACACGCTGGGCAACCTGCGTCCGATCTCGAAGGTTGTGCTGAGCCTCGGCTCCAACATGGGCGATTCCGCCGCCATCCTGCAGGAAGCCGTCGATTACCTGGCTGACACCCCAGACCTGATGCTGGTCGACGTGTCGCCGGTGTACCAGACCAAGCCGATGGGCTACGAGGATCAGGACGATTTCCTCAACCTCGTCGTGGTCGCGGAATCCACGCTCGAGCCGCTCACCATCCTCGATCGCGCGCTCGCCATCGAGGAGAACTTCGGCCGCGTCCGCGACATCCCCAACGGCCCCCGCACGCTCGACATCGACATCATCATGGTGGGCAAGCGCATCTCCGAGGACAACATCGAACTCCCGCACCCGCACGCCCATGAGCGTGCATTCGTGCTGGTTCCGTGGCTCGACATCGATCCCAACGGCGAGATCGCGGGCCAGGGCCCCATCGCCGAGCTCGTCGACGACGTCGACACCTCCACGGTGACCCGCCGCGACGACATCGTCATCAACGCCAACACCGGCTTTTGAGCGATAACCCCAAGCTCGGATTGACGACCGCCCGCCAGGCGGTCGTCGCCGTCTTGTCCGGCGCCATCATCTGCGGCCTCATTCTGCTGGCGTTCGACGCGGCTGGCACGTTCCCGCCGGTGGTGCCGTGGTCGGTGCCGATCGTGTTGATCGCGCTGGCCATCGTCGCCGCCGTGTACAGCCGGATACTGCCCAAGCGGGTGGAGGAGCGTCAGGCGACAGCGCAGGAATCGTTCGCCGCTCTGGGCGTCGGCAAGGCGATGATCATGATGGGCGCGGTGCTGGCCGGCGCCCACGTCGTCTACGTGGTGCGCTACATGCAGGTGTTCGACGCGCCGCTGCCGTCGCAGCGCGTGGTGCAGGGGAGTGTCACGATCGTGGCCGCACTGCTCGCCGCCGGCGCCGGGGCATTGCTCGAGCGGGCCTGCCTCGTGAAGGGCGACGACGAGGATCAGGACGGCGGCGAGGCCGGCCTGAGCTCGGCCGCCAGCTAGACAGCTACGTCACCGCTTCCGCTCCCTGAGCAGCACGCGAGCCACGCAGCCGCGCGGCGCCGACGAAGGGCGCACCAGAAGGCAAGCGACACGCCGAGAGGGGGCTGGGTTCCGGCCCTGCGCTCACCTACCATGGCTGCCATGGCTGGTCGTCGCATGCAAAAAAACAACTCCGAGCGCACTATCGCGCTCACGATTCTGGGCGTC
>DYZF01000132.1 GCA_020741375.1 Tessaracoccus flavescens | reverse complement strand
AACCGAGGTCTGGTGACGATCACTGTCCGGTGAGGATGAGATAGAACATCCGCCCGAGGAAGAACAGAGCCACTCCGATCGCGACGACCGCGATCGGGATGACGATGCGCTGGATCTTCTTCATGCGGGTGCTGATCACGCCCTGCGGGCCTCGGCTCCCCCGGTTCGCGTGAGCGCGGACGGGCGCCTTGCCGTCGAGGTCGAGGTTCGAGAACACGCGCATGGGCCCCATTCTAGGTGCGACTCGGCCGGCGCATCCCGGCTCAGCCGCGAGCAACCGATTCGTCGACCAACTCTGCGGCCCGACGAAGCGCCTCGAGTTGCGGCAGTACATCTCTCTGATTCCATCCCGCCAGCCCGCAGGCAGTGCCCAGCATGATGGTGTCGCCCGGGTCGAGTTGGAGCTGGCGCAGGATTCCGAGGCTCGTTCGGACGAGGTCGTCGACGCCCTGGCGCGTGGCATGTGCCGTGTCGACGACGCCGAGGATGGCGGTGCGGCCCTCATCGAGCCATCGGGCGAGGTCATCGAGATCAACCAGCTGCGCGTCCACCGAGACGGCGGCGAAACCGGCTCGCCGGGCAACGTCGAACCATCGCCCGGGTGAGCAGCAGTGCAGGGCCGAGCCGTCGCCGAACGGCTGCAGGGCGGCCACCAGTTCGGGAGCGTCAACTCGTCGATGTCGCGAGAAACCACTGGCGGTGGGGATCTGTCCTTCTGCGACGGCGACGAGCGCCGGTTCGTCCACTTGGAGCCAGACGGTGGCGCCCGGAACGCGGCGAGCCAGCTCGGCCTTGATGCCCGCAACACCCTCGGCCAGCGCCTCGGCCAGCTCGCGACGCGCTCCGTGGTCGGCCAAGAGGCGATCGCCTGCGGGCCGCTCAACGCTCGCGGCCAGCGTCCATGGCCCGGCGACACCGACCTTGAGCACACCGTCGAAGCCTTGGAGTAACTCCTCGACGTCATCGAGGTCCGAGCGCCACTGGGCTCTGGCCCGACGGTGCTGTGCGTCGGAGTGATCCGTGAGCCGCCATCCGGCAGGCTGGAGGTCGAAAGCGAGGCCGTTGATGAGGCCGAGGGCCCGGCCGATCATGGCTGACCCGGCGCCCCTCGCTGGCAGTTCAGGGAACGGAAGAACCTCCGGAAGCGCCTCCGCCATGGCTTTCAGTGCGCCGCGGAAGTCGTCGCCCGGGACCGAGCCGGCCGCGGTTATCTGGATCATGAGGCCTCGGCGATGACCGCCGACCCCACCACGCGGTCGCCGTCGTAGACGACAACGGTCTGCCCTGGCGCGACCCCGGACGCGGGCTCGTCCAACGCCACCGTCATCGCGCCGTCGGTCACCTCGATCGTCGCCGGCTGCGGAATGCCGTGGGCGCGGTACTGGGCGAAGCCGCGCCACGGCCCCGCCACCTCGTCCTCCGTCCACGAAGGGCGGATGCCGCGCAAAGTGGTGACGGCCAGTTCCTCGCGCGCGCCCACCACGACGGTCCGATTCACCGGCTCGATCCGCAGCACGTAGCGCGGCTCCCCGCCCGGCGCTGGCACCTTGAGGTCGAGTCCCTTGCGCTGTCCGACGGTGTAGCGGTGCGTGCCCCGGTGCTCGCCGAGCACCGTGCCGCTGGAATCGACGATGGGGCCGGGCGAGTCGTCGAGGTAGCGCCCGAGGAAGCCCTGGGTGTCGCCGTCGGCGATGAAGCAGATGTCGTGGCTATCCGGCTTCTTGGCGACCCCGAAGCCCAGCTCCTTGGCCTCTGCGCGCACCACTGATTTCTCGACGTCGTAGATCGGGAACAGGCAGTGCGCCAGCTGCTCTTGGTTGAGCATGCCCAACACGTAGGACTGGTCCTTGGCCGCGTCGGCAGCGCGATAGAGCGAGACCGTGCCGTCATCGCGTCGTTCGAGCCGTGCGTAATGGCCGGTGGCCACCGCGTCGAAGCCCAGCGCGATGCCGCGGTTGAGGACGGCGGCGAACTTGATCTTCTCGTTGCACCGCAGGCACGGGTTCGGTGTCCGTCCGGCCTGGTATTCAGCGACGAAATCCTCGACGACGGCCTCGTGGAACTCGTCTGCAAAGTCCCAGACGTAGAAGGGGATGTCCAGCTTGTCGGCCACACGGCGCGCGTCGTGCGAATCCTCCAAGGAGCAGCAGCCGCGGGCACCCGAGCGGTAAGACGCCGGGTTCTTCGACAGCGCGAGGTGCACGCCGGTCACGTCGTGTCCGGCGGCGACGAGACGCGCGGCCGCGACCGCGGAATCCACCCCGCCCGACATCGCCACCAGGACCTTCATCGGCCCACCCGCTGCCACAGGAACTCAAACGAGAGCGCCTGCATCATCGCGGCTTGGGCGTTGGTGGCAGCACCGCCGTGACCGCCCTCGATGTTCTCGAAGTAGGTGACGTCGTAACCCCAGTCACGCAGTTTCTCGGCCATCTTCCGGGCGTGTCCGGGATGCACCCTGTCGTCGCGCGTGGACGTGGTGAACAGCACCGGTGGATAGTCCTGG
Source organism: Tessaracoccus flavescens (assembly GCA_020741375.1). GTDB lineage: Bacteria > Actinomycetota > Actinomycetes > Propionibacteriales > Propionibacteriaceae > Arachnia > Arachnia flavescens_A. The sequence goes on along the minus strand of DYZF01000132.1, from coordinate 7,804 downwards.
TCCGGCTTCGCCAAGTGATACGGGGAGAACGTGCGGATGAACTCCCATTCCTCGGGCACGTCGGGATCGCCGTATTCGGCCATCCATGAGGCGCCAGCGAGCAGGTGTGAGTAGCGCTGCATGTCCAGCAGCGGCACCTGGCACACGATGGCGCCGAACAGGTCGGCGTACTGCGTCAACATGTTGCCCATCAGGAGGCCGCCGTTGGATCCGCCCTGGGTGCCCAGCCGTTCCCGAGTGGTGATTCCGCGGTCAACGAGGTCGCGGGCGACCGCTGCGAAATCTTCGTAGGCACGGTGTCTGTGTTGCTTGAGCGCAGCCTGATGCCAGGCTGGGCCGTACTCCCCACCGCCGCGAATGTTGGCCAGCACGTAGGTGCCGCCTCGGCTCAGCCAGGCACGGGCCATGGCTGGGCTGTAGCTCGGGAGCCGCGGCACCTCGAAGCCACCGTAACCGCTGAGCAGCGTGGGGCCGTCGCTCGGGACGCTGGCGGGCGAGACCAAGAAATACGGGATGCGGGTGCCGTCGTCGGAGGTCGCGAAGTGTTGGGCCACGCTCATGCCGGTGGCATCGAAGAAGGCGGGCAGTTGGCGCACGGTGGTCGACGCGCCGTCGGCGGTCACGTGCATCAGCGTCGTGGGCGTCAGGAATCCGGCGGTGGTCACCCAGACGTCGTCGGAGTCGATGGCGTCGACGGCGCGCACCGAGATCGTGTCGAACTCCCCCACCCCGTCGATCTCGAGGTCGCTGAACACCCAGCGGCCGTCGGCCGGGGTGGCGACGACGACGCGGTTGCGCACGTCGTCGAGGAGCGTCAGCAGCAAGCGCGACGCGGTCGCGGTCAGGCCGGCTATCGAGGCCGTTGCCGTCGGGGTGAACACCTCGACGAAGTCGCGGCCGCCGGCGATGAACTGCTCGTAGTCGACGGCGAGAAGCGAACCAGCTGCGAACGTCTCCTCGCCGGGCTGCCAGTCGTCGCGCAGTTGGACGAGGAGCCAATCGCGCCAGACGAACGCCTCCGCGCTGTCGGGCAGTTCGAGGGGGTGGAGTTCGCCTCCGCGCACCTCAATGAGCTGGTTGGTGTAGAACGTGATCGCCCGCGAGATGAACGCGCGCTCATAGCCGGGGGTGTGGTCGAAGTAGCCGCCGATGTACATGTCGTCGGCCTCGCCTTCGTAGAGCGTGACGGCCTCCTCGAGGGGGGTGCCCCGACGCCAGCGCTTGACGATGCGCGGGTAGCCCGAGGGCGTCATGCTGCCCTCGCCGAAGTCGGTGAAAACCAGCACCTCATCGCCAGTGGTGTCGGCCCAGGTCATGGCGCCCTTGGATTCAGGTCGAACGAAGCCGCCGTCGACGAACGTGCGGCTCTCCAGATCGAACTCGCGCTCGGTGCTGGCGTCTGCGCCACCGCGCGACAGGGAAATCAAGGCCTTCGTGCGGTTGGGATACAACACCTCAGCGCCGTCCCAGACCCAGCTGACGCCTTCGTCGTCAGCCAGAGCGTCGACGTCGATGATGACATCCCACTCGGGCTCTCCGCTGAGGTAGGACTCCCACGTGGTGCGCCGCCAGAGGCCACGCTCATGGTCAGCGTCGCGCCAGAAGTTGTAGAGGTGCTCCCCTCGCTGGACGACCTCTGGGATCCGTTCATCGGAGTCGAGCACGGCCCGGATGTCGGCTTCAAGCTCGCGGTAGCGTTCGGTGCCCAGAGCACGCATCGCCTCGTCGTTGCGTTCGCGGGCCCACGCCAACTGCGCTTCGCCTTCGACGTCTTCCAGCCAGAGATAGGGGTCGGTCATGACCCCCATTGTGGCAAAGGGCCTAAAGTGCCGCCTTCGCCGTCGAGAGGGCCTCGGGCAGCGCCGCGGCGAGGGCGTGGATGTCTGCCTGAGTGGACGTGCGGCCGATGGAGAACCGGAGCGACTGCACGGCTTCGTCAGCAGTGCGCCCCATCGCCAGCAGCACGTCGCTGGGTTGGTGCACGCCAGCCTTACATGCTGAGCCGACCGACGCGTAGATCCCGGCCCGGTCAAGGAGGAAGAGGAGGTCGTCGGCCCGCACGCCGTCGAATGTCGCATTCACGATGTGCGGCGCACCATCGGGGATGCTGTTGAGCCGACCCCCATGCCTGACGACCAGTTCAGAGATCTGATCGCTCAATTCCCGCAAGCGCGCGCTCTCGGCCTCTAGTTCCTGCACCGCCATCGACGCTGCGCGGGCGAACGCGGCGGCCAAGCCCACCATTTGGGTGCCCGACCGGAGTTCCCTTTCTTGACCGCCGCCGAGTCCGACGGGATGGAGTGGCGCGTCGCGGCGTGCCAGGAGCGCCCCGATACCGACGGGGCCGCCCACCTTGTGCGCCGACAGGCTCATCATGGTCGCCGCGCTTTCGGTGAAGCTGAGCGGCACGTGGCCGAGTGCTTGGACGGCGTCGGTATGAACGGGAACACCGCTGCGCTCCGCGAGGTGGAAGATTTCACGCAGCGGCTGGAGCACACCGGTCTCGTTGTTGACCGTCATAGCCGACAGCACCGCTACGTCCTCGCCGAGTGCGGCCTCGAGGGCATCGAGCACCACCACACCGTCTCGATCGACGGGGACCGTCTCGGCGCCTCGCTGAGCCGCCATCAGCACTGCGGGATGCTCCGAGGCCGCCACTAGGCAGCGACCACGCCCGTCACGCTGGCCGCGCTCCCATGAGCCCAAGACCGCGAGTGAGTCCGACTCAGATCCGCCAGAGGTGAAGACCACCTCGGTCGGGTGAGCCTCGACGGCCTCAGCGAGCTCTTCGCGGGCTTCCTCCAAGGCCGCCCTCGCCCGTTGGCCGGGACGATGCAGCGCCGCCGGGTTCCCAACGATGTGAGCGTGCTCAAGATAGGCCTCGACCGCCTCCGGCCGCATTGGCGTGGTGGCCGCGTGGTCCAGATAGACCCCGGTGTGCGGCGTGGAGGCAGTCATGTGGCCCATCGTGCCAGAGGCCGGAGGCGGGCTGCTGGTGGTCGGCTCGCCATGAGTTAGTCGCCTCTAAGAATCAATGGCAGAATGAACCGCCGCCCGACACTGTTTTGAAAGCCGTTATGACCTTGCCATCCGCACCCGATACGAGCGCTCTCGGAGCACACGTGACGCCCACCGGCGTCCGCTTCGGCCTGTGGGCCCCGCGCGCCACCGCCGTCGAGCTCGCGCTCGTCGATCCCCTCAACCAGCAGCACAACGTGTCGATGGTCCCGGGAGCGGACGGTATCTGGACGGTGGAGGTCCCCGGCGTCGAATCCGGGCAGCTTTACGGCTATCGGGTCCACGGCGAGTGGAACCCCAACGCCGGCAGCCGATTCAATCCGGCGCGGCTGCTGCTGGACCCGTACGCGCGTGCCATCAGCGGCGGCGTCGACTTCCGCGGACCCATCCTCGACCATGTGCCCGGCGACCCCTTCACCATGAGCGAGGAGGATTCCTTCGGCGCGGTCCCCCTCTCGGTCGTGGTCGCGGACACTCCCCCGCCCACGCCGATCGCCCAGCGGCGAGCGATGAGCGACACCATCATCTATGAGGCCCATCTGCGTGGCTTCACGAAGCTGCACCCACAGGTTCCCGAGCACCTGCGCGGCTCCTACCTCGGCATGTCGGATCCGGCTGTGATCGAGTACCTCCAGGATCTGGGCGTCACCGCCATCGAGTTCCTCCCGCTGCAGCACTTCGTCTCGGAGCCGTTCATCGCGTACAAGGGCCTGACGAACTACTGGGGCTACAACACGCTCGGCTTCTTCGCTCCCCACGCCTTCTATTCGACGCGCGGCACGGTGGGCAACCAGGTGGTCGACTTCAAGCAGATGGTGTCTCGCTTGCACGAAGCAGGCATCGAGGTGATCCTCGACGTGGTCTACAACCACACCGCCGAAGGTGGGCACCAAGGCCCGACCCTGTCGATGCGCGGCATCGACCACCACGCCTACTACCGCCTCACCAACGACATGCGCGACGACTACGACGTGACCGGCTGCGGCAACTCCGTCAACACGTCGCACCCCATGGTCTTGCAGATGATCATCGACTCGCTGCGCTATTGGGTTGAGCACATGGGTGTGGACGGGTTCCGCTTCGATCTCGCCACCACGCTCATTCGCGACCAGCACCATCACGTCGACCACGAGCACGAGTTCAAGAAGCTGATCGCGGCTGATCCCGTCTTCGAGGGCATCAAGATGATCGCGGAGCCGTGGGACGTCGGGCCGTACGGCTACCAAGTTGGAGCGTGGGGCCCCGGCTGGCATGAGTGGAACGACCGCTTTCGCGACCACACCCGCGACTTCTGGCGCGGCGCCGTGCACGGTGTTCAGGAGCTGGCGACGCGCCTCGCGGGGTCGCCGGACATGTTCGACCGCCCCGGCCGCAGCCCGCAGTCCAGCATCAACTTCGTCACCGCGCACGACGGTTTCACGATGCGCGATCTGGTGTCCTACGACGTCAAGCACAACCTCGACAACGGCGAGAACAACCGCGACGGCACGGACGACAACCGCTCGTGGAACCACGGCTGGGAGGGCGAATCACCAGACCCGGCCATCCAGGCGCTTCGCCGTCGGCAGGTGCTCAACATGATGGCGACGCAACTTCTCGCGGCCGGCACTCCCATGATCACCGCCGGCGATGAGTTCGGACGCACGCAGAAGGGCAACAACAACGCCTACTGCCAGGACTCGCCGCTCTCCTGGATCCACTGGGATGTGGAGCAGGATTGGCTGGAGGTCCAGAGCCGCGTGGCGCAGCTGATCAAACTGCGGCAGACACACTGCGCCCTGCGCCCCAAGGACTACGCCTACCACACCGAGATCATCAACCAGCACGGCGAGAAGCTGCAGCGCGTTGACCTCACGTGGATGGATGGCATCCATGGCGAGATGGGCCACGACGCCTGGCACGACGGCGGCCGCCGACTGCTCGGCATGTACGTCTCGAACGACCACGAGGGCTTCCTGACCTGGTTCAACTCCGGCGCCACGGACGCACCTTGCCTGCTCCCTGGAATGCCGTGGGGGTCCAGCTTCGAGGTCGTCTGGCACAGCGCCGACGAGGACGAGGTGGAGGCCGGCCCGATCAAGGCCAACGCGCGCTTCACCGTCCCCGCCCGCAGCGTCGTGCTGATGAAGGTGGACGTGCCCTTGAGCGCGGCTGAATTGCTCTCCACGGAGGACTCGGGCTCCTGACGAAACGGCTAGGCTGGCTTCCGTGAGCGACTTTCCTGCCCGTGCCAGCAAGCGAATCGTCCGAACTGAAGGTGGCCTCGGCCGCATCCCAGTGACAGGCGTCACCCCAGTCTTAGAGTGCGGCGCCTATCCAGTGAAAGCGGTCGTCCACGAACGGCTGCTCATTCAGGCGAACGTGTTTCGCGAGGGCCACGATTCCGTCAACGCCTCCATCATCCTGACGGCCCCAGACGGTGCCCAGCGCCGAGTGGACATGAAGCAGGTGGAGCCGATCGGTCTCGACATCTGGCAGGCCTACGTCCGCATGGGAACGGAAGGCGATTGGACCTACCGCGTGGAGGGCTGGAGTGACCCGTGGGGCACGTGGCGCCACCACGCCGAGAAGAAGCTCCCGGTGGGCGTCGACGTCGATCTCGTCGTCATGGAGGGGCAAGAACTGCTCAACCGTTCCGCCGATCAGGCCGACGCTCAGCGCGTGCCGGGCGCGGCATCGCTGTTGCGCGGCGCTGCGGAGACCTTGTCGGCGGACGCCGACGTGGACGAAATCCTCGAGCTGATCACCTCTGCCCCCATCTCGCGGGCCATGGCGCGCTTCGGCCCGCGCGAGCTGGTCTCACCCACCGCCGACTACCCGGTCCGAGTTGAGCGCCGTCGCGCCCTCTATTCGTCGTGGTACGAGTTCTTCCCCCGCTCGCAGGGCGCGTGGCGCGACGACGAGGGCCACTGGCATTCCGGCACGTTCAACAGCTCACACGAGCGCCTTGAAGCAGCCGCCGCCATGGGCTTCCACGTGGTGTACCTGCCTCCGATCCATCCCATCGGCTCGGCGTTCCGCAAGGGCAAGAACAACACCTTGACGCCGTCGGAGGAGGATCCGGGCTCGCCGTGGGCGATCGGCTCGCCCGACGGTGGCCACGACGCGATCCACCCAGATCTGGGCACCTTCGACGACTTCGAGGCGTTCGTCGCCAAGGCCAAGGAGCTCAACCTCGAGATCGCCCTGGACCTGGCGCTTCAGGCCTCCCCGGATCACCCGTGGGTGACGGAGCATCCCGAGTGGTTCACCACCCGCCTCGACGGCACCATCGCCTACGCGGAGAACCCGCCGAAGAAGTATCAGGACATCTACCCGATCAACTTCGACAACGACCCGGAGGGCATCTACCACGAGGTTCTTCGTATCGTCCGGTTCTGGATCGAGCGTGGCGTCACCATCTTCCGCGTGGACAACCCGCACACCAAGCCGGTGGAGTTCTGGGATTGGCTCATCGAGCGCGTGTCCGAGACCAACCCCGAGGTCATCTTCCTAGCCGAGGCGTTCACGCGCCCGCAGATGATGGCTGCCTTGGGCAAGGTGGGCTTCCAGCAGAGCTACACGTACTTCACGTGGCGCAACGACAAGCGCGAACTCACTGAATACCTGACCGAGCTGTCGACGGACATGGCCGCCTACTACCGGCCCAACTTCTTCGTCAACACGCCAGACATCAACCCCTTCTTCCTGCAGTCCGGTAACCAAGCGGCGTTCTCGATCCGCGCGATCCTCGCGGCGACGATGTCGCCCTCATGGGGTGTCTACTCCGGCTTCGAGCAGTTCGAGCACCTGCCGCTCGCACTGGGCAAGGAGGAGTACCTCGATTCCGAGAAGTACGAGTACCGCCCGCGCGATTACAACCGTCAGCCCAACCTCAACCTGTTGATGGGGCGCCTCAACGAGATCCGCGAAGCGCACCCGGCCCTGCAGCAGCTGCGCGACGTGCACTTCCACGACGTACGCCACGAGCAGATCATCGCGTTCTCCAAGGTGGACGGCGCCGACGTCATCCTGACCGTGTGCTCGCTCAACCCTGACGAGACGGTCGACGCCCAGCTCTTCCTCGACTTCGAGGCCCTGGGCTTCGGCGACGCGGATCGCGTCAAGGTGCACGACGAGCTGACGGGCGAGACCTACTACTGGGGCCGCGAGGCCTATGTGCGTCTGTACCCCGGCAAGCCCGCCCACATCCTGCACGTGACCGCCGCGTGAGCCTCCTGGAACAGCTGTGGGGACTGGCTAACGAGTCCCGCTGGTTCTCCGGCCGCGACGGCCGCCCCGTGCGGGTGGACATGGGCGAAGCCCTGCCCACCGACGATCCGGCGACGACGTTGCAGCCGGCTTTCTTGGTGGTGGGCTACGACGACGGCCGCGAGGAGCGGTACCTCGTGCCGCTGCTCCTCCGCGACGGCGCCGAACCGGCCGATGTGTGCGACCACGGGGAGGTCCTGCTCAACCAGCTGCGTGCGGAGGCCCCCGGTTTCGAGCGTCGCCTCGAGATCCCGGCCAACGCCCCGGCGCGCCGGTTCACCGGCGAGCAGTCCAACACGAACATCTTTTTCGGCACGGACGTGCTGGCCAAGGTGTTCCGAAAGATCGAACCGGGCACCAACGTCGACGTGGAACTGCACCGCGCTCTGGCCGGCACCGGGGTCGTCGCCGAGCTGTATGGCGTCTGGAGCGCCGACGGTGAGGACCTCGCCGTCTTCCTCGAAAGCCTGAAGGATCCCGAGGACGGATACGACCTCGCCTGCGCGTACGGCAAGGACGAGCGCGACTTCACGGA
>DYZF01000131.1 GCA_020741375.1 Tessaracoccus flavescens | reverse complement strand
GACGATGATGATGATGAGGATGATGACGATGACGACTAAGCCCTAGGCACCCAAGCCCCGCGACCGAGCCACGGTTGTGCATTGCTCACAAACTTTCCACCGCGACCTTGGGCGTTGCCCTCGCGCCGCATCCCGCCGAGATGAGGAAGTCTGACAACACCCGGTTTTTCCGCCGGGCGCTCGGTCGTGCCAAGGAGGAAGATGTTCAAGCGCATCGCAATCGTCAACCGTGGGGAGGCCGCGATGCGGCTCATTCACGCAGTGCGCGACCTGAATGCGGAGCATCCCACCGCTGAGCCGATCACCACCATCGCGCTCTACACCGACGGCGAACGCTCGGCCATGTTCGCCCGCGAGGCCGACGAGGCCTACCCGCTCGGCCCGGCCTCTGACCGCCCTTACCTCAACCACGAGCTGCTCGCCCGCGTCCTCACCGGCGCCCGCGCCGACGCCGTCTGGGTGGGCTGGGGCTTCGTCGCGGAGGACGCCGCCTTCGCCGACCTCGTCGAATCGCTGGGCATCACCTTCATCGGCCCGTCCGGCGAGGCCATGCGCAAGTTGGGCGACAAGATCGGCTCCAAGCTCATCGCCGAGGAGGTGGGCGTGCCGGTGGCCCCGTGGTCGCGCGGTGGCGTCGACACGCTTGACGACGCGCTGGCTGCCGCCGACTCCATCGGCTACCCCCTCATGTTGAAGGCGACGGCGGGGGGCGGCGGTCGCGGCATCCGTCGCGTCGATTCGGCCGACGACCTGGCCGAGGCCTACCAGCGCACCCGCGATGAGGCACAGCGCGCATTCGGCTCTGGCGTCGTCTTCTTGGAGAAGCTCGTCACTGGCGCCCGCCACGTCGAGGTGCAGCTCATCTCCGACAGCGACACCGCGTGGGCACTCGGCGTGCGCGACTGCACCGTCCAGCGGCGCAACCAGAAGATCATCGAGGAATCCGCCTCGCCGCTGCTCACCGAGGAGCAGGCGTCCGAGCTGAAGGCGTCCGCCGAGCGGCTCGCGCTGGCCGTCGGCTACAAGGGCGCGGGCACCGTCGAGTTCCTCTACCACCCAGGCGACAAGCTGTTCGCCTTCCTCGAGGTGAACACCCGCCTGCAGGTGGAGCACCCGATCACCGAGGTCACCAACGATTTCGATCTGGTGAAGGCGCAGATCCGGGTTGCGGCCGGCGAGAAGCTCGCCGAGAAGCCGTCCGAGTTCGGCCACGCCGTCGAGGCCCGCCTCAACGCGGAGGACCCAGACCGCGATTTCGCCCCCGCACCGGGCCTCATCACCCGCCTCGACCTGCCGGCCGGCCCCGGCATCCGCGTCGACACCGGCGTGGCCGAGGGCGACACCATTCCGGCCGATTTCGATTCGATGATCGCCAAGATCATCGGCTTCGGCCGCACCCGTGCGGAGGCGCTCGGCCGCCTGCGGCGCGCGTTGGGTGAGACCACCGTCGTCATCGAAGGCGGCGCCACCAATAAGAGCTTCGTGCTGGAGCTGCTCGATCAGCCCGAGGTGGTCGGCCCGGTCGACCTGCCGCGCCGAGCCTCCGCCGACTCCCAGAACGCAGATTGGGCCGACACCGGCTGGATCGACAGGGTTCGCGCCGACGGCGGCCTCGTGGCCGACGCGCACGCCGGGGTTGCACTCGTGGTAGCGGCCATCGAGGCGTACCTCGAGGAGAGCGCCGTCGAGACCGAACGCCTCCTCACCACCGCCCACGGCGGCCGGCCGCAGACCCAACACAAGGGCGGCCTCAAGCTGGAGCTGAAGCTGCGCGGCACCGTCCACAACGTCGTCGTCCACGCCACCGGGCCGGAGCGCTTCCGCGTCGTCGTCGACGGCGTCGCCACGGAGGCCACCATCTCACGCTTGGACGACGTGCACGGCCGCGTCGTCGTCGGCGGCGAGCGGCACCGCATCGTCACCGCCACCCACGGACCGGTGCACGTGATCGAGGTCGACGGCGTGACGCACCGCGTCGCCCGCGATGAGGGCGGCGTGCTGCGGGCCCCCGCGCCGGCGCTCGTCGTCGCGACCCCGGTGAAGGTGGGCGACACCGTCGAGGCCGGAGCCCCCGTCGTCGTGCTCGAATCCATGAAGATGGAGACCGCCGTGCCCGCCCCGTTCGCCGGCAAGGTGAAGGAACTCCTTGTCATGACGGGTTCTCAGGTGGAATCGATGGCGCCGCTGGTGAAGCTGGAGCCGCTCGGCGACGGCGAGGAGGACGCCCCCACCGACGAGGCTGCCGCTGTCGATCTGCCCACCGAGGAGGCCGACGCCGACGCGGGAGCGCGGGCCGACAAGCTCCGCTGCGAGCTGTCCGCCACCCTCATGGGCTACGACGTGGACTCCACACGCAACACGCTGGCCGACTACCTGGCCGCTCGCGACGACGTGCGCGCCGACGGCGGCGACGTCCTGGGCGCCGAGATCGAGCTGATCGCTCTGTTCGCCGATCTGGCGGAGCTCAGCCGCAACCGCCCCGCGGGCGAGCAGGAGCACACCGAGCTGCGGATCCACTCAGACCGCGAGCACTTCCACCGCTACCTGACGACGCTCGACGTCGATCGCGCCGAGCTTCCGGAACAGTTCGTGGAGCGGCTGGCCCGGGCGCTGCGCCACTACGGAGTCGATTCGCTGGAACGCACCCCGCAACTGGAGGAGGCGGTCTTCCGCATCTTCCTGGCCCAGAAGCGCGCCGGCGCGGAGGTGCCGATCATCGTGGGCATCCTCGACCGCTGGATCGGCGAACCCGCCCCCAACGGGGGTCGCAACGTGGCCGCCCGCGCCCACCTGGAGCGCCTCGTCCGCACGACGCAGCTGCGTTTCCCCGCCGTCGGCGACCTCGCCCGCTCCGTGCGGTTCCGCTGGTTCGATCAGCCGCAGGTGGACGCCGAACGCGCGTCGATCCTGGCCGGTTTCGGTGCGGAGGTCGACGCCCTCGCCGCGAATCCACAGGCGCCTGACTACGCCGAACGCGTCGAAGCGCTGGCCAACGTCCACGAGTGGACCGCCGATTACCTGGCTCGGAGGCTGGCCGACGGCGTGCCCGCCACCGAGCCGATGCTCGAGGTGTTGCTGCGCAAGTACTACCGCGATTACGACCTCGAGAACGTGGTGAACCGCTCCGTCGACGGCCGCCCCGTGCTCAACGCGGATTACGCGCTCGACGGCGTGCCCCGTCGGTTCGTCGGCACCGTCGGCCTGCAGAACGAGATGGCCCCCGACGGCCCGCTGGCCCGACTGCTGGCCGACGAAGCCGCCGCCGCGCCGTTCGACGCCGTGATCGGCGAGTTCTACGTCGCCTACCCGGAGCTGCCGAGCGACGAGGACCTGCACGCCGCCGTCAACGCGTGGCAGCTGAGCGAGAAGGTCACGCGGGTGGCGATCGCGGTGTGCCTGCCCGATGGCACCGTCGATTACCGCACCTTCCGCTTCCCGGCCGGCAATGAGGACGCGCTGATCCGGGGCCTCCACCCGATGTCGGGCCGCCGCCTGGACCTGTGGCGCCTGCGCGAGTTCAACCTCACCCGTCTGCCCGCGCCGGAGGAGGTGCTGCTGTTCGAGTGCGTCGCCAAGACCAACGCCGACGACCGCCGCCTCGTGGCGATGGCCCAGGTGCGCCAGCTGGGCGTGGTCCGCGACGACCAAGGCGCGCTGTTGGCGCTCCCCCACGCGGAGCGCGCCGTCGCGAACTGCCTCGAAGCCATTCGCCGCACGCGGTCGGCCCGTGGGTCGGCCGGCAGCAAGCTCGACATGAACCACGTGTGGGTGCACGTGTGGCCGGTCATCGATCTGGATCTCGACGACATCGTCCCGCTCCAGAACAAGATCACACCGCTGTCCGACGGCGCCGGCATCGAAGAGGTCCTGTGCCAGGGCCGCTTCCGCCGCGGCGATCAGGTGGTGCCGCTCTCGGTGCGCTTCCACGCGCAGGCCGGGGCCGGGGTGACGGCGTCGGTGACGCCTCCGCCGTCGGAGCCTCTGAAGCCGCTTGACGACTACGCGGGCAAGGTCATGCGCGCCCGCCGTCGCGGGTTGGTGTACCCCTACGAATTGTCCGCGTCGCTGGCCGGCGAGGGCGGCTCGCTCGTGGAGCTGGATCTGGACGCGGACGGCCGCCTCGTCGACGTCGACCGGGAGCCGGGACGCAACAAGGCGGGCATCATCGTCGCCCGCGTCACCACCCCGACGGCACTGCACCCGGAGGGCGTGACCCGCATTGTGCTCTCGGGCGACCCCACCAAGGGGCTGGGCGCCGTCGCCGAACCGGAGTGCGCCCGCGTCATCGCGGCCATCGACTTGGCCGAGGAGATGGGCGTTCCGGTGGAGTGGTTCACGCTCAGCTCGGGCGCGCGGATCTCGATGGAATCCGGCACCGAGAACATGGACTGGGTGGCCGCGGCGCTGCGTCGGATCGTCGAGTTCACGCAGGCCGGCGGCGAGATCAATGTCGTGGTCGCGGGCATCAACGTGGGCGCGCAGCCGTACTGGAACGCCGAGGCCACGATGCTGATGCACACCAAGGGCATCCTCGTGATGACGCCGGATTCCGCAATGGTGCTGACGGGCAAGCAGTCGCTGGACTTCTCCGGCGGCGTGTCCGCGGAGGACAACTTCGGCATCGGCGGCTACGACCGCGTCATGGGCCCCAACGGGCAGGCCCAGTACTGGGCGCCCAACTTGGCCTCCGCGATGGGCATCCTGCTCTCTCACTACGACGCGACCTACGTGGCCGACGGCGAAGCCGGGCCGCGGCACTCGGTGACGGCAGACCCGGCGGACCGCGACGTGTCGGACTTCCCGCACCCAGGCGCCGACTTCGCCACCGTCGGGCAGGTCTTCTCCGCGGAACACAACCCGGATCGGAAGAAGCCGTTCGACATCCGCACCGTCATCTCCGCCGTCTGCGATCAGGACCACCCGAAGGTGGAGCGCTGGGCCGGCATGGCGGAGGCGGAGACTGCGGTCGTCGTCGACGCGCGCATCGGTGGCCACTCAGTGAGCGTGCTGGGTATCGAGTCGAAGCCCGTTGCCAGGGCCGGGTTCCCGCCCACCGACGGCCCCGACACGTTCACGGCCGGCACCTTGTTCCCGCGCTCGTCGAAGAAGGCGGCGCGCGCCATCAACGCGGCCTCGGGCAACCGTCCGCTGGTGGTGCTGGCGAACCTCTCGGGCTTCGACGGCTCCCCCGAATCGATGCGCAACCTGCAGCTCGAGTACGGCGCGGAGATCGGCCGAGCGGTGGTGAACTTCGACGGCCCGATCGTGTTCGTCGTCATCTCCCGCTACCACGGCGGCGCGTTCGTCGTCTTCTCCAAGCGCCTGAACGAGAACATGACCGTCCTCGCACTCGAGGGCTCATACGCGTCAGTGCTGGGCGGCGCGCCGGCGGCGGCCGTGGTCTTCGCAGGCGACGTAGCGAAGCGGACGGGCGCAGACGAGCGGGTCACGGCGCTGGAGGCGCAGCTGAGGAGCGCGTCGCCCGAGGCTCGGGCCGAGCTGCAGCTGCAGATCGCCGACGTGAAGGCGGCAGTGCGGGCGGAGAAGATCTCCGAGGTCGCGGCCGAGTTCGACGGCGTGCACGACATTCACCGCGCCGTCGAGGTGGGTTCTGTGGATCGGGTGATCTCGACGGCGGAACTGCGCCCCGCGATCATCGA
>DYZF01000130.1 GCA_020741375.1 Tessaracoccus flavescens | reverse complement strand
GAAGACGACCGGCTCGGCGTCGTCGAGCAGCGCGTAGGAGAGGTGCGTGAAGGTGTGGCCCGGGGTGTGAAGGGCCTGCACCCGCATGCTGCCCACCTCGACGATCTCGGAGTCGCGGATGGGGTTGCGGTCGTAGCTGACGGGATCGTCGGCGTTGACGTAGTACTTCGCGCCCAGCTGCTGTGCCAGTGCGTAACCGCCGGTGACGTAATCGTTGTGGATGTGGGTTTCGAAGACGGCGGCGATGGCGACGCCGTCGGCCTCTGCCTCCTGCAGCACGCGATCGATGTCGCGCTGGGGGTCGATCACGAAGGCCGTGGTGCCGTCGTGGACGAGGTAGCTGCGGTCGCCGAGCGACGGGGTCTCAATGATGCGGATGGTGGGCACGATAACTCCTTAGGTGGTGGGGCCGGTTGAGACGGGGTGCCCTGCGTCGATCCACGCCAGGGTGCCGCCCGCGACGGAGCAGGCGGTCCGGCCGGAGGCGACGATGGCTTCGGCGCCGGTGATGGAGCGCTTGCCGCTGCGGCAGATCACCCACACGTCGTCCGGGAGTTCCTCCACCCTGTCTGCCACCTCGCCAAGCGGGATCAGGACGGCGCCGGGAACATGGGCCTCGTCGAACTCGTGGGGCTCACGAACGTCGAGCAGGAACGCCCCTTCGACGAGGGCGGTCTTCAGCTCGGAGATGGTCACTTCCTTCATGCCTGCCACTATACCCCAGGGGGTATAGCAATCCCACTCTTTGCGGAAATCGGCGAACTACCTTGTCGGCCCACGGTCGAGATGCTTCCGGGGCTGGCTACAGTTGAAGAATGAATGGCTCGCAGCACCCGTTCCCGTCGAGTGTCGGAGCCGACGTCGGAGGCACGCCCATGGCGCGCCTCAGTCAACTCGTGAACCGTCCCGACGTGACCGTCCACGCCAAGCTGGAGAGCCGTAACCCCACCGGCAGCGCCAAGGATCGCTCTGCGCTCGCGATGGTGCGGGATGCTTGGGAAGCTGGACGGCTTCGCCCGGGCAGCGTCGTCGTCGAGTCCAGCTCCGGCAACCTCGCGATGGCCACTGCGCGCCTCGCCACCATGCTCGGGTTTCACTTCGAATGCGTCGTCGATCCGCGCGCCAATGCGCGCACCATCGCCGCGATCGAGGCCTACGGGGCGACTGTGCACCGGGTGACTGAACCAGACCCGGAAACAGGGGATTGGTTGGTGGCCCGGCTCGCTCGTGTCCGGGACTTGCTCGACGCCAATCCGGGCGCCCTCACGCTCGACCAGTACTCCAACGAGGCGGCGATCCTGGCCCACGCGGAGGGAACGATGCGTGAGATCGTCGGCGCCGTCGGCGCGCCCGATCGGCTGTATGTGGCCACCAGCACCACAGGAACCATCGGTGGCTGCTTGCGCCGTGTGCGCGAGGAATCCCTTCCCACGCAGGTGGTGGCGGTGGACGCCGAGGGCAGCGTGTTGTTCGGCGGCGTTCGTGGCAAGCGGCTGCTGTCGGGCTACGGCGCGGGCTTCGTCCCGCCATTGGCTGCTCGATCGATGCCGGCGGCGGTCAGCCGTGTCTCCGATCTCACCGCGGTGGTCACCTGCCGCGCCATGGCACTGGCGGAGGGACACCTCGTCGGCGCCTCCACCGGGGCCGTCCTGGCCGCGGTACTCGCCGATCTGCCGTCGCTGTCAGCGGGGGACACTGTCGTCGCGATGGTCCACGATGGGGGAATGCCCTACCTCGACACGGTGTACAACGACGACTGGGTGACCTCCACCTTCGGCATCACCGCCGCGCAGCTCCATGCGCGTGTGCGGGAGCTGCTGCCGTGAGGGTTGCGATCATCGGTGCCGGCCCTCGCGGTCTGTTCGCCGTCGAACGGCTGTGGGCTCACCATCGTGCTGGGGTGCTGGACGTCGTGCTGTTCGATCCGCGTGAACCGGGGCACGGCGCCGCCTACGATCCGGGCCAACCGTCTTGTCTGCGACTGAATGTGACGTCGGCCGTCGTCTCCGCCGGGTGGCCCGGCGAGGACCAACCGCCGGCGTTCAACGAGTGGCGCCTCGACCATGGCGAGGTGGCGCCGCTTGATCCGTTCCCGCCGCGTGCCCGTGTCGGCGAGTACCTGCGCTGGTTCTGGGCATGGCTGCAGGACAACGCTCCAGATGGAGCCACCGTCGCCCACCGGCAGGAGCGGGTCACCACCCTTCAGCGGGAGCCGCGCGGCTGGCTCGTCGACGGGGACCGGTTCGACGAGGTCCTGCTCGCCACCGGCCACGAGAGCAACTGGCCCGGCGCGTTGGGCGGGCCTGGGGTGGTGCCGGCGTTGCCTGTCGCGGCGTGGGCGGACTCAGTGCCCGCCGGTGGCTCGGTGGCGGTGCGCGGCGCGGCCCTGACCTTCATCGACGCGGCCTTGGCGATGACGGAGGGGCGCGGCGGACGCTTCGAGGGGGATTGGCGCACCGGCCTGAGCTACGTCGCCTCCGGCAGCGAGCCGGCGGTCATCTGGCCCACGTCTCGAACCGGCCTCCTGATGGATCCCAAGCCGCAGCCCGGCACCCCGCTGGCCGTGCCCGACGAGGACACGATGGTGGAGGGCCGTCGCGCCGTGAGCAGAGCCCGCAGTCGGGTGGCCGCGCTGCGCGTCGTGGGCGACACCGCCTCCGCCCTTGCGGGTGCCGTCATCGAGACGACGCCGGTGCAGCCCGCGACCGGGGCCGTCGAGGCGATGCGCGAACGGCTAGAGGTGATGGCCGGAGCGCGGGAACCGGGCGCGGCCTGGGCTCTCGGCCACGCGTGGCGCGGGCTCTATGACGCACTGCGCGCACGCTTCGAGGGCATCGACGGCGGGTTCGCTCCCTTCGCCCAAACGGCTGTGCAACTGGAACGGGTGGCCTTCGGGCCGCCGCCCATCAACGCCGCGAAGATCCTCGCCCTGCTCGATGCAGGCATCATCGATCCCTCCTCCCTCGACGGTGGCCCTCCCCGTGAGCCCGACCTCGTCGTCGACGCAGTTCTCGCCCCACCCGGCGTGGTTCCGGGCTCACTGCTCGCTGAACTGGTGGGGCGGGGAGTGCTGTGGTCGCCCGAGGGGCGCCGGGGGGTTGCCGTCGGCCCCGATGCCTCGTGTGTCCGGCCCGACGGCTCGTCCGTAACCGGTCTGGCCCTGATCGGCCGCGGCACCGAGGATGTGGTCATCGGCAACGACACCCTCAACCGGTCGCTCCATCCCGCCGTCGACCTCTGGGCGCGGCGCATCACCGCCAAGGAGGCACCATGACCCCCGACGTGCACGGGCAGCCGCCCCTCACCGGGCGCCGCGAGCCGTGGATGGACGATCTGCTGGCCGACCCCGCTGCCGTGCTGGGTCTCATCGAGCGCTTCGGGTCGCCTGTCAACGTGATCGAGCCGTCGTCGCTCAGCCGCAACGCCGAAGAACTCGTCACAGCGGGGGAGGAGGCGGGGGTCACCACCCGCGTCTTCTACGCACGGAAGGCCAACAAGACCCACGCCCTGGTCAGAGAGGCGATCGAATCCGGCCACGGTGTCGACGTCGCCAGCTTGGCCGAGCTCAGCCAAGTGCTGGACCTCGGCATGCCGCCCGAGCGGGTCATCGTCAGCGCCGCCATCAAGAACGACGCGTTGCTGCAACTGGCCGTGGACCGCGGGGTCACCGTCTCGGTGGATCACGTGGCCGAGTTGAGCCGCATCGCTGGCTTGGCCGATCCGGAGCGACCCACCCCGGTCGCGCCCAGACTCGCGCCCGATCCGGCCGCAGGGGTGCCGCCCACACGTTTCGGCGAACGCAGTGCTATCTGGCTGGAGGCCCTCGACGGTGAGGTGCCCGGGGTGGAAGTGGTGGGCCTGCACGTGCATCTGCATGGCTACGCCGTCGCGGACCGCGCCCGGGCGATCGCGGAAGCTTCGCAGCTGGCGAGCGCCTTGCGGGATCGGGGACACGAGCCGAGGTTCTTGGACCTGGGCGGGGGAGTGCCGATGAGCTACCTCGACGACCCGGACGAGTGGCAGGCCTTCTGGGCGGCACTCAAGGCGAGCCACGGTGAGGCGGTGACGTGGAAGGACCACAGCCTGGGCACCGTCTATCCCTATCATCAGTCGCCGACGCGCGGGGAGTGGCTGCGCGAGGTGCTGGCCTCGCGTCCAGACGGCGAAGCAACCTGCGCAGAACTCCTGCGTGGAGCCGGCTTGGCGCTGCATCTGGAACCGGGCCGCAGCCTCGCCGATGGGTGCGGGCTGACCCTGGCCAGAGTGGCGTTCGTGAAACTCCGCAGCGACGGTGTCCCGCTGGTGGGCGTGGAGATGAATCGCACTCAGTGCCGCTCCACCTCAGATGACTTCATGGTGGATCCGGTGCTCGTGCGAACGCAGCCCGAGGGGGTCCCCTATGACGGGTTCCTCGTTGGGGCGTACTGCATCGAGGACGAGATCATTCTGCGCCGCCGCATGCACTTTCCACGGGGCGTTGCGGCCGGCGACGTCGTCGCGCTGATCAACACAGGTGGCTACCTCATGCACATCTTGGAGAGCGCATCCCACCAGCTGCCGCTGGCCAAGAACGTCGTCTGGCCAGCAGGTGAACTGGACGGCATCGACGCTTGAGCGAAGGCGGGATGCGGGGTTTTCCACGTTGAGCCGGTAGGCTGGGCGCGACGCCCGGAATGTTCTGCTTCGGGCCAACCCGAATCTCATTCGCTAGATGCCATCGCGCTGCGGACAAGAATCCGCGCCGGGCAGAACCGCTTGCATCGCCCATCTGGGAAGAACTTTTCATGACCTCACCGTCCTTCGGCGCGCTCGGCGTGCCCGCCAACCTTGTCGACGTC
>DYZF01000129.1 GCA_020741375.1 Tessaracoccus flavescens | reverse complement strand
CAAGGTGGCGGACGGCAAGGGCCTGCCCTTGGGTCGCTCGTTCCAAGTGAAGCTGTGGCCCACGCTGGTCCTGCTTCGCGACGGCGTCGAGGTGGACCGTTTGGTGCGGCCGCAGAGCCAGGAAGAGATCGCGGAAGCGCTGGATCGCGCTGGCTTCGGCGTGCTCTGATCCCCGATTTGAACTTGGGGCCGGGGAGGGTTTAGAGTTACTCCTCGCGCGCACCACTAGCTCAACTGGCAGAGCAGCTGACTCTTAATCAGCGGGTTCAGGGTTCGAGTCCCTGGTGGTGTACGAAACCCCCGGTCATCTGACCGGGGGTTTTTGCATGCACTCGTTACTTGACGGTGGCCGTCGTCAACCACTGCTTCGTGAACTCACGCGTCAACTCGAGGTTCGTGTCCGAGTCGCCGGCAACGGGGAGCGTGACGTCGCCCTCGAGGCGCAGGTAGCACATGGGCGTGGCCTCGTTTCCGTACAGCAGTCCGCAGTAGCCGATTTTGCCAAGCGCTTCCTCGGTGCCCTGCAGGTTCTCCACCATGTCTTCGAGCGGAACCCGGCTGGTCATGATCCTCATGGTGAGACCCTCGGGATTCTCGTACACCCACTGGATGTTGACCCCGTCGCCGAGCCCAGTGAGCCCCTGGGTCTCCCCTACCCATTCGCCCACCTTCTCTGCAGGCAGGGTGGACAACAGCACCATCGTTCCTGTCGGCTCCGGCGCGGAGGCACCGCCCGCAGGCTCGGGGGCATCGGACGCCGCGGGGCTGGCCGTCTCGCTGGCAGGCGCTTCGCTGGTCTCGACAGCCGTGGGAGTGGGGCTGGCCACTTCGGTGGGAGACGCTTCAACCGATGCAGCGGGAGCGCTCGACTCGGCAGCCGACGGAGCGGTCGACTCCACGACGGCGGAACTGGCGGGAGTATCGGCGGGCGCCGTTGAGGAATCGGTGCCTCCACAGGCACTCAGCCCCAGAAGCGCAACGGCGGACAATGATGCGGCAAACAACTTGTTCATGGGGCAACGGTAACCACCGACGGTGTCACCCCTGCTACGGTGGGAATAGTTGAACTCTAAACATTGTTGGGATGGGCATGAACCTCGAATTTGGCATCGACACCTTCGGCGACGTCACCAGCGGCCTTGACGGCGCACTCCTCCCCCACGATCAGGTGGTGCGCAACGTCGTCGACGAAGGCGTGCTGGCCGATCAGGTGGGCCTGGATGCCATTGGCATCGGCGAGCACCACCGCGACGACTATGCCGTCTCATCGCCCGAGATGGTGCTGGCCGCCATCGCCGCACGCACGTCGCGGCTCAAGCTGGCCTCCGCCGTCACGGTGCTCTCCTCAGACGATCCGGTTCGTGTGTGGGAGCGCTTCTCCACCCTCGACGCCATCAGCTCGGGGCGCGCCGAGATTGTCGTCGGCCGTGGTTCCTTCATCGAGTCCTTCCCTCTCTTCGGCTACGACCTCAAGGACTACGAGGGCCTCTTCGAGGAGAAGCTCGCCATGTTCGCGCAGCTGATCCAGCGCGGCCCGCAGACGTGGGACGGGACCTACGCGCAGTCACTGGACAACGTCGAGCTCTACCCCACCATGGATCGCACGCTGAAGACGTGGGTGGCCGTCGGCGGCAGCCCGCAGTCGGTGGTGCGCGCGGCCAGCCATGGCTTGCCGCTCATGCTCGCCATCATCGGCGGCCCCGTGGAGCGCTTCGCCCCGTTCGCCGACCTTTACCGCCGCGCGTTGAGCGAACTGGGCAAGGACGAGCTGCCAATCGGCTTCCACTCCCCCGGACTCATCGCCAAGACCGACGACGAAGCCCGCGAGCGCCTCGCGACGCACTGGCTTGAGGTGTCCACCCGGATCGGCGCCGAGCGCGGTTGGGGCCGAATGACCCGCGACCACTTCGACAACGAGGTGGATCACGGCGCCCTGTTCGTCGGCTCCCCGGAGACGGTCGCCACCAAGATCGCCGATGGAATGAAGGCTGTTGGGGCGGAACGTTTCCAGCTGAAGATCTCCAACGGCCGGCTGCCGCACGAGTACATCATGGACAGCATCGAGCTCTACGGCACCGAGGTTGTGCCGCTGGTCAAGGACATCCTGTCCGAGAGCTAAAGCTGTGGATCAACGCTTCGGGGTGTCAGAGAGGTAAATCTCCTGGCACCCCGATTGATCTGTGCAGCCAGCCCAGCACTCGTGCTCAGCGTTGCCGCACACCTGACGCTGAGCCTGTTCCACCTCACATCGGTAGCACGCCTCGCCAGGGGCCATTGCCGCGCCGCAACCAGAGCACTCCATGCCGACAACCTACCAAGCAGGCCTACAGGTAGAGGCCGGTACCCCCGTCGGAAATGGCATCGGAGGCGACGGCGTGGATGTCGCGTTCGCGCAGCAGCACATAGCTGCGGGCCTGGAGTTCCACCTCGGCCTTGTCTTCGGGATCGAACAGCACGCGATCCTCGGTTTCGACGGCGCGCACGTTGGGACCGGTGGCGACCACCTTGGCCCAGGTGAGCCGTCGGCCCATCTTGACGGTGGCGGGAATCAGGATGCCGCCGCCGCTGCGTCGCTCGCCCGCCATGGCGTCGACGTCGACGAGCACCCTGTCATGCAGCATTCGGATAGCGAGCGGCTGCTCGCTCACCGGCCAACTTCCTTCTTGGCGCGGGACGTCACCGCCCGCTTGTTGGCGACGACGTTGAGCGCCACGAGGGCCGCGACCACGCCGAGCACGGCGCCGCCGATCATCAGCAGGCGATCTGTGCGCCAGCCGCCCTCGTCGTCGACGAACTGGGCCTTCGCGGCCCCGATCTCGGCGGAGGCGAAGGTCTTGACCTCTTCCACGCCCTTCTTCGCGATGTTCTTGGGCTTCATGGACTCAACCGCCTCAGCGGTGGCCTTGCCCAGCTTGGCGCGGTTGGCTGCCAGGTCGGCGCGGATCTCGTCGATGGAACGGCCGGAATTTGCCATTGCAGGTCTCCTCGAAAGTGGTCGCCTCTACCCTACAGTCACCGATCCAACCGTGGACGGCTGTCGCGGCAGAGCGACTGCCCCAACCAACTAGAATCGCCTGCATGACTGCACGTTTGACCCCCGGCACCGCCGCGCCTGCCTTCACGCTTCCTGATCAGGACGGCGTCGAGCGCTCTCTGTCTGACTACGCGGGCAAGACGGTCATCCTCTACTTCTACCCGGCCGCCATGACGCCGGGCTGCACCACGCAGGCAGTGGATTTCTCCGATTCGATCGATGCCTTCGCCGGCTCGGGCTACACCGTGCTCGGCTGCTCGCCGGACGCCGTCGAGAAGCTGTCGCGCTTCGCCGAGGCGTCGAAGGTGGGCTTCACCCTGCTGTCGGACCCCGAGAAGAAGGTGCTCAACGCCTACGGCGCCTACGGGCCGCGCAAGCTCTACGGCAAGGAGATCGAGGGCGTCCTGCGCTCTACCTTCGTCATCGACGTCGACGACAACGGCGAGGGCCTCATCAAGGTGGCCCAGTACAACGTCAAGGCGACGGGTCACGTGGCGAAGCTTCGCCGCGAGCTGGGTGTCTGACACTTCGTACCGCACCATCGACGCCGCCTTGGGTGACGGCGTCGACGTCGAGCTGGAGATCAAGCGGTCGCGCTTCCTGACCAGGCTCAGGCGCGTCGCGACGGAAGCCGCCGCCCGCGCCGTCGTCGAAGAACGCCGATCCGTCTTCTACGACGCCCGCCACCACTGCTCGGCGTTCGTGCTCGGCCCGGATGCGCGCACGGCGCGCAGCTCGGACGACGGCGAACCCGCCGGCACCGCGGGCATCCCCATGCTGCAAGTGCTGCAGAAGAACGCGTTGACCGACGTGGTGGCCGTCGTCACCCGCTACTTCGGAGGCATCAAGCTGGGCGCGGGAGGGCTGGTTCGGGCCTATTCAGACGCGGTCGCGGGCGCGATCGAGGCGGCCGGCACCCGCGAGGTGAGGCTCAGTCAGATCCTGCGTGTGGACGTCGACTACGCCTCAGCCGGCGCCATCGAGGATCAACTGCGCGGGCTGGTGCTGCCCTCGGGAACGCCCGTCGTGGTCGACGGCGTGGAGTGGTCCGACATGGCTCACATCATGGTGGCGATCCCGTTCAGCGAACAGGACGAGTTGGGCACGGCACTGGCGACGATGTCGGCGGGCAGCCTCACGGCCGTCCCGGTGGGCCAGCGGTGGGTTGGGTAGCGCCGTCCCAATGAGGGACTGGCGCCTCATGTGAAGTGGACGGGTGAGAGGGAGGGTTGGTTGATTGATGGACATGTTGGGCCTCTCGGCAGATTGACGGCGGTGCATTGGGTGACCCCATCGTGGGTTGCCGAAGGAATGCACGACAGAACCCCTGCCACCGTGATAGCGACAGGGGTTCTGCGGAGCACGGGGGTCAGCCCGCGTAGATGCCCTCGAAGAGCGGAGCCTTCAGGCCGGGCAGGGTGATGGCGTAGGCGAAAGGCTTGTCGAAGACCACCGCAGGCGTGGAACTCGGCACGGCGGCGCTGCGCCCCGCCAGCATCATGGTCACAGCCGCAGCCTTGACGCCCGTGCGACTCACCTCGATCATGGCCGTCTGCTGGGCGTCCATGACGAACATGTCGGGGTGCATCCCCGGAGCGCCCTCGTCGGGGTGGCTCGCGTTCACCAGCCCCCACCGCGAGGCGTCGGCCAGCAGCGCCGTCTGCGTAATGGTCTTGAACTCCGGGATCACCGCGAGGAAGTCCGCCCAGCCCGGGGCACTGATGAGGCTGACCAGCGGGTGATCAGTGCGGAGAGGGCCGACCTCCCCGCCGTCACGCAGGTGCTCCAGCGCCTTCTCAGGGCCGTCCTCGTGGAGGGCGAAGGTCATCGACACCTCGTCGGAGAGCGGCATGGTGAGCACGACGGTCTGACCCTCGTGCAGCGTGCCCAGCGTGGTCTCGGGGTTGTTCGCGTTGACGGGGACGGAGAATCCGTCGAGGTCCTGCGGAGCCTCGCCCTGCGGGCTGAACCTGACCCGACGCTCCTTGTAGGGACCCTGCGCCCACTCGTCGTCCATCGCCAGCGCGGATGCCAGCACGGTGTCGGTGTCCTCACGAACCTGCACGGGGGCCTTCTCGATGAGACCCAGCGTGCTCTCGCTGGTCCATCGGTTCAGGGCGTCCTGAGCCTCGGCGTTGCTCTCGGGCAGGTGGCGCAGGAGGTCACCGAGTCGGTCCTGTGCAGCCGAGTCCAGCGCGAGGCGACTCCACACGGCCACTGCGGCATGGAGGGCCGGGATCGCGGCGAGGCGGTCCACGACGCCGTTGGCCTCCGCATAGAGGTCGTCGGGGGAGACTCCCCACACCTTCTCCACCTCCGCCTTGCCGCCGTCACTGAGGAAGGGCGCGACAAGGCCCACGGCCATGCGCACCCCGAGGGGGCTGAAGATCATGCTCTTGGTCATGGAACTCCTTGCGGTTTCAGAGAAGAACTGCCAGCAGGGATTGCCGGAGTTCGTCGTCGGCGTTGCGTCGGTCACTCAGCATCTGCTGGGCGCAGACCATGGCGATCACCCTGTGTACCGAAGAAGGGACTCGAACCCTCACACCCGCAGGCACCAGAACCTAAATCTGGCGTGTCTACCAATTCCACCACTTCGGCTGGCCCGCCAAGATTACCCCACTTCAGGGGTGCCCGACGAGCGGGAATCTCGCGGTGACCTCGTAGCGACCGCCGCCCAATCCGGAGCGCAACAGGCACACCTCGGTGGCCTTCCATTGCCAGTCCGGGAACGAGTCCAGGACGGCCAACCAGCGTGTCGCTTGGAGCCCGCGGTTGTGGCGCGCAAGGGTCAGATGCCCGACGAACTTGGCGCCGTCGACCTCGACGCCGGCCTTGGTGGCCGCGTTCCGGCAGCGCTCCGCCAAGGCGGCCAGCGGCTCATGTCCGTCGCGGACAGCGAGCGTCAGCACTCGGGCCTTCACCGGGTGCGGGAAGGCCAGCCCGCCCGCGACCTCGACGTCGAACGGCGCCGTCTTCGCGGCCGCGGCTTCCAGGTTCTCCTCGAGCCGATCGAGCCGGCCCTCCGGCACCGAGGCCATGAACGCCGTCGTCAGGTGCCAGCCGTCGGGCCGGGTCCAGCGCAGCGTCGGATCGGCGTCGCGCCGGGGCTCCAGCAGAGCGTCGAGCTCGTCGATGACATCTTGAGGGGGCAGCACCGCCGCGAACATCCGCATACTTAGCCTCATCCCTTGCGGCCGAGCAGCAGCTCAGCCGTCGGCTCGTCGGTGACCAAGGTCTTGATGTACCCGCCCGCGACCGCGCCGCGGATGGCGTCCACCTTGTGCGCCCCGGCCGCGACCGCGACCACGTTGGGCAAACCGCGAAACTCCCGGATCGAGAGCCCCACGCGACGCGCCGTGGTGGGCATGTCGATGATCCGGCCGTGGATGTCGAACCACTCCCCGATCATGTCGCCGACCGCACCCTTGCTGACGGCCTCGGCCACTTCCTCCGCGGTCGCGATCCCGGCCCGCACGGCCGACGGGTCGCCAACGGCGCTGCCGATGCCCGTGAGGGTCACGACGGCGCGTCGGGCCAGATCGAACACCTCGGAGACCGCTGCCTCAGACGACAACGCCTCGGCCACAGACGCCGACGACACCACCAGCGGAGCCGGAACCGTGCGGAGCCGCTGCAGGATTCGCGGCGCGTTGGCCAGCACCTGCGTGCCCGACGCCGTGCTCCCGGCCGCCGCCGCGACCGTGACGCCGTCGAGCGAATCCTCCGCCAGCATCGCGAGCGCCCGCGCCACTGAATCGCCCCCACCGAAGCCGACGATGGCACCGGGGTGCAGGAAGCGCCTCACGTAGGCGGCCAGCGCGGCCGCGATGCGTTCGTTGGTCCGTTCCCGCGACATCCGCCCGGTGGCGGTGGGCACCACGACGGCGTCGCCGACGCCCAGCGCGTCACGCACCTTGTTGGCCAACTCCAATGCGCCGAGGTACTGGGCGTCCATCTCGATCCGCACGATGCCGTGCTGCCGAGCGGATTCCAGCAGCCTGCCCACCGTCTGCCGCGACACGAACAGCCGGCTCGCGACCTGCGCCTGCGTCAACCCATCCCCGTAGTAGAGCCACGCGGCTCTCACGATCATGTCCAGGTCATTCGACGACGGCGTCAGCACCCTTCTGACCGTAGTCGGTTCCGTCATCGTCCGCCAGATCATCAGCGCGCACCGCGCACGGCAGCGGCAGGATGTCGGCCGCTCTCAGCGCCGGGTCGTCGACGGGGAATGTCCGGATCGGCCCGGGGCCCGTCTCGCGGGTCTCGAACCGGACGGTCACACGCCCAAGACCCGAGCCCCACACCCAGCCGCGACCCCATTCGTCATGCTCCACGTCAGCGCCCGGGTAGTACCCGCGACCCCGAACACCGGCGAGTTCCACCCCGGCCGCGACCGTCTCGTCGACGGCGGGCGCCACTGCGTCGTCGTCGCCGAAGAGCCGCTCCTGCGCCGCCGACGTGAAGTTGGACACCCCGATGCCCAGCAGTCGGACGCCGGCGCGCACGTCGACGTCGCGAAGCAACGCAACCCCGGCTCCGGCGATCTCGTCCGCATCGTCCGTGGCGCCACCGAGGCTGCGCGCGATGGTGCGGGTGGTGAAATCGGCGAACCGCACCTTGAGGGTGACGGTGCGCGCGAAGTAGCCCGCCTTCCGCAGCCGCGCCGTCACCCCGGCCGCATCGCGGCGCAGCAGATACTCGAGTTGGGCAGGGTCGGTGAGGTCGGTGGCGAACGTGTCCTCGGATGAGATGGATTTCGGTTCGCGCTGGGCCTGCACCGCGCGGCTGTCGCGGCCCCACGCCAAGGCGGCGAGGCCCTCCCCCGCGGCGGGCCCCAGCTCGCGCACCAACTCAGCGGGATCGGCCCGGCGGAGATCGTCGACGGTGTGCATCCCGATGCCGGTCAGCCGCTGTTCGGTGGCGGGCCCGACGCCGGGGATCGCCCGCACCGGCATGGGCGCGATGAAATCCAGCTCCTCTGCAGGATCGAGGATGCGGTAGCCGTCGGGTTTGGCCGCCTCGGAGGCGAGCTTCGCCAAGAACTTCGCGGATCCGACTCCCACCGACGCCGTGAGCCCCTCCGTCCGACGCGTCAGCTCTGCGCGGAGTTCCATCACGCGTTCCTCGACGGCGTCGCCCCAATCGCTGGGCCCCAAATCCACGAACGCCTCGTCGAGGCTCAGCGGCTCCACCAGCGGCGAGATCTCGTGCAGCAGGCCCATGACGATGCGCGAGGACTCCCGGTAGGCCGGGAACCGGCCGCCGAGGAAGGCTGCGTTGGGCGCCCGCCGTCGAGCCTCGGAACCAGACATGGCGGACCGAACACCGAACCGTCGCGCCTCGTACGACGCCGTCGCCACCACACCGCGCTGGGCAGCGCCGCCCACGACGACGGGCTTGCCGCGCAGGCTGGGCTTGTCGCGCTGCTCGACGGCGGCATAGAACGCGTCGAGATCGAGGTGAAGGATGCGCCGGGCCACGGAGCCGAGCCTAGTCGGGCCTCAGGCGGCGACGTCGTCCTCGGTGGGCGTGGGCCGGTACTGCGTGAAGTCGTAGCCCTGGTGCACCTCGCGAGACACCTCGGTCCATTCGCGCGGCGAGATCAGCGGGAAGGTGGCCGCGCCCTCGGGCTCCTGATGCACGTGGGTGATGTCGAGCTCGGTGAGGTACGGCCACGCGGCGGCGTAGATCTCGGCTCCCCCGCCCACGTAACAGATCTTCTCCGGGGTCTGGGCGGCCAAGTCGAGCGCTTCGGTGATGGAGTGCGCCACCTCGACGCCGTCGTCCGACCACTCCGGGTCGCGGGTGACGACGATCATGCGCCGGTCCGGCAACACACGGCCGATCTGCTCGTGCGTCTTGCGCCCGAAGATCAAGGTGTTACCCGTGGTCACGGCCTTGAACCGCTTGAAATCGTTGGGCAGGTGCCACAGCATGTCGTCGCCGGAGCCGATCACACCGTTGTCGGCCACGGCTGCGATCGCCACGATTCTCATTCGCGTCATCTCTTGAGTTCCACCAGTTCCATGAAGACGTTGTACACGGCGTACGCGCCGGTGGTGTCGGTCCACTTGTACACCGGCGACCCGTCACGGAACTCGAGCGCGAAACTGAGCGCATTCGTGTCCGCAGGCATCAGATCCATGTGCACCCGATCAAAGCTCTCCATCACGGCATTTCCGAGCTGGTCGACGGGCGTGGAGTTGGCCACCTCCGTCTCGGTGACCGCGTCGAGCGTCACGGGCGACCCGATCCCGGAGTGTTCGGCGGGTCTCGTGAAGGTGGTGACCACGCCCGGCGAGCGCAACGAGAGCGCCGTTCCTGTGATCACCCGATCCGCCATGCTCAGGGAGGACACGTGATCCAACCCCCGCTCTTGGAGGGCGGAAACAACATCCCACATGGCGGAAGTGGGCTCGAAGTAGTCGGACGGCACCTCGTCAGCCGCTGTCGCGTACATGTCAGGGATGAAATTGGGCTCGATGGTCGTGAAATCCTGGGAGCTGCCGCGGCCGACGATATTGGCGGCACCGATCAGGCCAACGACACCCACGGCCAAGCCTCCCACCATCAGGAGGCCCCGTCGGTTCACCGGCTGGGGCTCTGGGCGCTTCCCGGGCAGGTCCTCTTTGTAGGGCTGAGGCTCGTAGCGGGGCCCGGCGGGCGGCTGGTAGCCCTGCACCGACACGATGTTGGGCTTCGGCAGACCCTCGAACTGCAGCATCGCGTCGCGGTGCGTCACGGCGCTCACGATCGCGTCGCTACGCTGCTCGAACTCGGCCTCGTCGAGACGGCCCTCGGCGTAGTGCTTGCTCAGCTGTTTGAGGTAGCGATCTCGCTCCTCAAACGACGCACGCAGTTCACTCATGGCGTTAGGGTAGCCCACCGCTCCCCGGACAGAATCGGACCCAGGGCCGATGTCGCAGAGTGGTCGACGTCAGACGGCGATAGGCGCCTTGATCACGGGGTGCGGATCGTAGCCGTCGATCTCGATGTCGCTCAGTTCGAACTCATCGATGCTGGTCACGTCGGGATTAATCCGGACCGTCGGCAGGGGGCGCGTGTCGCGGGTGAGCTGCTCAGCCACCTGATCGAAGTGGTTGGTGTAGATGTGAGCGTCGCCGAGCGTGTGGACGAACTCCCCCACCTTCAGCCCGGTTACCTGCGCCACCAAGTGCGTCAGCAGGGCGTAGGACGCGATGTTGAACGGCACGCCGAGGAACACGTCGGCCGAGCGCTGGTAGAGCTGGCAGCTGAGCGTGCCGGGACCGCCGTCGGCCGACGGCGCCACGTAGAATTGGAACATGGTGTGGCACGGCGGCAGCGCCATGTCGTCGACGTCGGCCACGTTCCACGCCGAGACGATGTGGCGGCGCGAATCGGGATTGTTCTTGAGTGATTCGATCACCTTGGCGATCTGATCCACCCTCTCCCCCGACGGTGTCGGCCACGAGCGCCACTGGTAGCCGTAGACGGGGCCGAGATCGCCGTTCTCGTCGGCCCACTCGTCCCAGATCGTGATCCTGTTGTCGTGCAGCCACTTGATGTTGGTGTCGCCGCGCAGGAACCACAGCAGCTCACCGAAGACGGAGCGGGTGTGCACCTTCTTCGTGGTCAGCAGAGGGAAGCCGTCGCGCAGGTCGAACCGCATCTGGTGGCCGAAGACGGAGCGGGTGCCGGTGCCCGTGCGGTCGGACTTGTCCGTGCCCTCGGCCATGATGTGGCGCAGCAGATCGAGGTATTGCTTCACGACAACTCTTTCAAGAACGCGACGAAGGCCCGCACCGCGATGCCGCGGTGGCTGATCGAATCCTTCTCCTCGGCGGTCAACTCGGCGGACGTCACTGGCAGACCGGCCGGCACGAAGATCGGATCGTAGCCGAAGCCGCCCTCGCCCTCGCAGGTCTCGGCGATGCGGCCGGGCATGCGCCCGTGCCACACCTTCCGGTCTCCCTCGGGGGTCACCATGGCCAAGGCGCACACGAAACGCGCCTTGCGGCGTTCGGCGGGGACGCCGTCGAGTTGGGCCAAGAGCAGTTGGTTGTTGTCCTCGTCGTCGCACGCGGGGCCGGCCCAGCGCGCGGAGCGGACCCCGGGCATGTCGTTGAGCTCTTCCACCTCGAGGCCCGAATCGTCGGCGACGGCCACCAGCCCGGTGGCCCGGCACGCGGCGGTTGCCTTGAGGAACGCGTTGCCCTCGAACGTGCGCTCCGTCTCCTCCGGCTCAGGGTAGGTGGCGACGTCGCGCAGCCCCAGCACCTCCACGGGCAGCCCGGCGGAGTTCAGGATGCGGCGCAGCTCGGCGAGTTTCTTCGGGTTGTTGGTGGCCAGCACCACCTGCTCCGGCAGCCTCACGCCAGAGCCTCCTTCTGCAGGCGGGTGAGTTCGGCGCAGCCGATTTCGCCGAGATCGAGCAGCGCGCCCAGCTCGTCGCGGCTGAACGGCGAGCCTTCGGCGGTGCCCTGGACCTCGATGAATTGGCCCGATCCGGTCATCACGATGTTCATGTCGGTGCCCGCCGACGAGTCCTCGTCGTAGTTGAGGTCCAGCAGCGGGACGCCGGCCTTGTTGTAACCAACCGAGATGGCGGCCACGGAATCCTTCAGCGGCTCGCCCTTGAGTGCGCCGAGGCTGCGCAGGTGGGCGACGGCGTCGGCCAGCGCCACGTAGGCGCCGGTGATGGCGGCGGTGCGGGTGCCGCCGTCGGCCTGCAGAACATCGCAGTCGAGGACGATGGTGTTCTCGCCCAGCGCCTTGTAATCGACGACCGCGCGCAGCGAGCGTCCGATGAGGCGAGAGATCTCGTGGGTGCGGCCGCCGATCTTGCCCTTGATGGATTCGCGGTCGCCGCGGGTGTGGGTGGCTCGCGGGAGCATCGCGTACTCGGCGGTCACCCAGCCGAGGCCGGAGCCGACGCGCCAGCGCGGGACGCCGACGGTCACCGACGCCGCGATGAGGACGCGGGTCTTGCCGAATTCGACGAGGACCGAACCTTCGGCGTGATCGAGCCAGTTGCGGGTGATCCGCACGGGCCGGAGCTGGTCAGGGGCACGTCCATCGCCGCGGCTGAAAGTCATGCCCCTAACCTACCCAATGCCGAGCAGCGTCAGCGAGGGCACTCACAGCGCTGGTCCAGCGGCACGCCGGCCAGTGCCTCTTCGACGTGCTGGCCGCAGCCTTCCCACGTCGGCTTGCCGCACTTGTCACAGGTGATCTTCTTGCACATCGGCGTTCTCCTTCTCGATGTTCACGGTGGTTGCGTTGGTCACGAACCCACCCAACAATCTACGCCCGATGCCCTGAAAATCACGGGCATCCCCAGTAGTCAGGAACGTTCTGGTGGCCTCGCGTGGCTGGTGCCGCAGCAACCCGGCCTGCGTCAGCTGCGCGTAGGTGGACTGGGCGCAGGCCTCGGCCGACGACACCAGCGTCACCCCGTTGCCCAGCACGTAGCCGATGACGCCCGAGAGCAGCGGATAGTGCGTGCAGCCGAGGATCAGGGTGTCGGCTCGGGCCTTCTTGATCGGCTCCAGGTACTCCTCCGCCACGCTCAGCAGTTCGTCGCCGCCCGTGATGCCCGCCTCCACGAACTCGACGAAGCGCGGGCAGGCCTGCGCCGTGAGCGTGATGTGCGGGGCGATGGCGAACGCGTCGTCGTAGGAGCGGGAGTTGACGGTGGATTGCGTGGCCACGACGCCGACGTGGCCGTTGCGCGTGGCCGCGACCGCCCGGCTCGCAGCGGGCAGGACCACCTCGGTGATCGGCACGTCGTAGCGTTCGCGGGCGTCGCGCAGCACCGCCGACGACGCGGAGTTGCAGGCGATCACGAGGGCCTTCACGCCCTGGTCCACGAGGTAATCGAGGCCTTCGAGGGCGAACTGCCGCACCTCAGCGATCGCGCGCGGCCCGTAGGGCGCGCGGGCGGTGTCGCCGAGGTAGATGAAATCCTCGTTGGGGAGCTGCTCCACCAGCGAC
The DNA here is from genome assembly GCA_020741375.1 of Tessaracoccus flavescens. Taxonomy (GTDB): domain Bacteria; phylum Actinomycetota; class Actinomycetes; order Propionibacteriales; family Propionibacteriaceae; genus Arachnia; species Arachnia flavescens_A. The sequence goes on along the minus strand of DYZF01000129.1, from coordinate 5,811 downwards.
CGCAGGACGGTCAGGCCGCCGAATCCGGAATCAAAGACGCCGATGGGGCGATCGAGGTTGGTCACGGCCGCAGTCTACTCAGCGGGCTCGAAGTCGCTCGGGTCGAGGCTGGCCGCCAGGCGGAGGCAGGTGGAGCGGGATTCCAGCAGGTCCTCCAAGAGGTAGCCCATCCACTCGATGAGGTCCTCGACGCCGGGGTTGCGCGCCAGCAGGTCCGGATCGATCTCCGCCAGGCGGTCCGTGCCCGCCAACTCCGTGTACCAGAAGAGCCGGAGCGCCCCCAGCGTCTTGACCCAGTCGTCGGCCTGCTGGAGCTCGACGGGTACGTACCCGTCCCACGCGTTCAGCGCCGTGACGACGGCGTTGGCGGACGTGATCCGGGCGCGAGTCTGGCTGTGGATCGAATCGCGCCAGAACTCGTCGGCGGCCTTGTCGTCGGTGCGCGCCGGTGGGAAGAGCCGCACGAGGCGCGAGTTGGACAGCATCCGGTTGGTCGGGTCGTCCGCCAGATCGGCGACGATCTGCTCGAATGGATCGTCGCTCTCGGGAGGCAGCAGCGTCTCCAAGTTCTGCACATAGATGCCGATCATGGCCTCAAGCCCGTCGGCCCGTCCGTCGCGGCCGTCGTAGGCCCAGATGATGTCGTGCGGATCGAGCATCAGGATCGCTCCATCGTGGCCCACAGGTTGTAGCTCTGCATGGCCATCACGTCTCGTTCCATCTCCTCACGGTTCCCCACAGAGACGACGGCCTTGCCGTCGTTGTGCACCTGCAGCATCAGCTTCTCGGCCTTCTCCAGCGGGTACTTGAAGTACTCCTGGAAGACGTAGGTGACATAGCTCATGAGGTTGACGGGGTCGTCCCAGACGATGGTGACCCACGCGGAAGTCAGTTCTTCGACGGGCTGTTCGAGGGTCTCGACGCCGCCTTCCGGTGCAGTGGTCATGGCCCCTACTTTGCCCCCTTCAGCCAAACCACGCCACCGGCACTGCGACTAGAGTGCGCCTATGACCACAGCCTTGCTGACCGACCACTACGAGCTGACGATGGTCCAAGCGGCCATGAACGCCGGCACCGCCAACCGCCGCAGCCTGTTCGATCTGTTCACGCGTCGCCTGCCCGATGGCCGGCGCTACGGCGTCGTCGCGGGTCTGGGTCGCGCCATCGAGGCGATCGAGAACTTCAAGTTCGGCGACGAGGAACTCGCGTTCCTGCTGGACAAGGGCATCATCAAAGAAGACCTGGCCGAATGGCTCGCCGATTACCGCTTCTCCGGCGACATCTGGGGCTACCCGGAGGGCGAGATCTACTTCCCCGGTTCCCCGGTGCTCTCGGTGGAGGGCACGTTCGCTGAGTGCTGCATCCTGGAGACGGTGCTGCTGAGCATCTACAACCACGATTCCGCCATCGCCGCCGCCGGATCCCGCATGACCGCCATGGCCGGCGACCGCGCCTGCGCCGAGATGGGATCGCGCCGCACGCAGGAATGGTCCGCAGTCGCGGCCGCACGCGCCGCCTACGTGGCCGGATTCTCGTCCACCTCCAATCTGGAGGCCGGGCGTCGCTACGGCGTGCCGACGATCGGCACCGCCGCGCACTCCTTCACGCTGCTGTTCGACTCCGAGGAAGACGCCTTCCGGGCCCAGATCGCCGCGCTCGGCGAGGACACGGCCCTGCTCGTCGACACCTACGATGTCGAGGCCGCCATCCGCAAGGGCGTGGAGCTGACCGAGGGACGGCTGGGTTCCATCCGCCTCGACTCCGGCGATCTGGCGATCATGGCCCGTCAGGCCCGCGACCTGCTCGACGACTTGGGCGCCACCAGCACGCGCATCATCGTCACCTCAGACCTGGACGAGTGGCAGATCGCCGCGCTGCAGGGGGCGCCCGTCGACGGCTACGGCGTCGGCACCTCGTTGGTGACCGGCTCGGGGCACCCCACCTGTGGGTTCGTCTACAAGCTCGTGGCCCGCAGCGGCGACGATCCGGCTGGCGAGATGGTGCCGGTGGGCAAGAAGTCCAAGGGCAAGAACACCTTGGGCGGCCGCAAGTTCGCGATGCGGCGTCGGGGCGAGGACGGCCGTGCGGAGACCGAGGTCATCGGCTTGGGCACGCCCCCGGTCAACGATGGCAACGACCGCGATCTGCTCGTGCCGATCTACACCGACGGCGAACTGGTCTACACCGCGTCGCTCGACGACGCCCGCGCGCGTCATCGCGAGTCGCTGAAGGAACTGCCGCTGGCCGCCCGCCGGATCTCGAAGGGCGAGCCGGTGTTGGAGACTCTCATCCTCGACGCCGAGGGCGACGAGACCACCAACCCGTACCAAGCGGCGCCCGTGGTGCACAACCTGTAATCGGACATGACGAAGGGCCGGGGAATTCCCCGGCCCTTCGTCGTTGCTGGTCACCCCCAGCGAGATTCTGGCTGCTCGTCGACGCCGTTCATGACGGCGGCGAGCCGCTTCGGCAAGGATGCTTCGAACACCTTCTCCAACGTGATCCGCTTGCCGGACAGGTCGCCAAGCGGAACGCGCCAGTTGGGGTACTCGTCGATGGTGCCCGGCTGGTTCTGCGTGTTGCGCTCGCCGACGGCGTCGGTCAGCGCCGCCAGCAGGACCCGCGAAGGCGTCCGCAGCAGGAAGCGGTGCAGGGCCAGCAGGACCTCCACCGGATCGTCGGCGTCGTCCTCGGCGAGGTGCCCGTCGTGGATCAGCTTGCGCAGCCAATCGGACTGCTCCTGCTTCGCGGCCTCCAACTCGGCATCCAGCGGCTCCGTGAGGAGGCCCAACTGGTCGCGTAGGCGCACGTGGTCGCCGGCCAGGTATCCGAGCGTCGGCGGAAGGTCGTGCGTCGTCACCGAGGCCATGCAGTACTGGCGCCAGTGCCACGCGTCGAGCGGCTGCCCGTCCTCGCCGTTCTCGAACCAGAGCACCGAGGTGCCGAGGATGCCGCGGCGGGAGAGGTAATCGCGCACCCACGGCTCCACCGTGCCCAGATCCTCACCGACGATGAGCGCTTGGGCGCGCTGCGCCTCCAGGGCGAGGATGCCGATCATGGCGTCGTGGTTGTTGCGCACGTAGGTGCCCTTGGTGGGGCCGAGGCCCTGCGGCACCCACCAGAGGCGGAACATGCCGATGATGTGGTCCACGCGGACGCCGCCGACGCGGCGCAGCGCGGCGGAGACCATCGCGCGGAACGGCGCGTACGCCAGTTCCTCCAGACGATCGGGGCGCCAGGGCGGCTGGCCCCAGTCCTGCCCGGCCTGGTTGTACTGGTCCGGCGGGGCGCCGACGCTCATGCCCTTGGCGAAGACATCCGGCATCATCCACGTCTCTGCCCCGTAGCGGTGCACGCCGACGGCGAGGTCCGACACGATGCCAACCGGCATGCCCACCTCGGCGGCCGAGGTCTGCGCGGCCGACACCTGGTTCTGGGCCACCCATTGCAGCCACTCGAAGAAATCGACGTCCTCCTGATGGTCCTGCGCGAAGATCTCCACCTCCGGCGAGCCAGGGGTCTGCATCTCCTCGGGCCACAGGTCCCATGTGGTGCCGAAGTGCGTCGACAGCGCGCTCCACAGCGCGAAGTCACGGAGCCCTCGGCCCTCGCGACGGCGGAAATCCTCGAACGCGATCCGACGAGCCGGACGCATCCCGGAGCGGTACAGGATCCGCAGCGCCTCGAGCTTCTGCGGCCACACGCCGTCGCGGTCGATGATCTCCGCGTTGTCGCCCACAGACTGGGCGTTCTTGCGCAGCGCCTTGATCTGCTGCCGCTCGATCCGCGACAGCGTGGCGAACTCCGGCACCGCCTCGGGGCGGATGTAAATCGGGTTGATGAAGCGACGGCTGGCCGGCAGGTACGGCGACGGCTCCATCGGGGGAACCGGCTGCGCGGCGTGCAGCGGGTTGATCAGCACGTAGCCGGCGAACTGCTTGGTGCCGGACCAGCTGATCAGGTCTGCCAGATCCGCTAGGTCGCCGATGCCCCACGACTGCTTCGACGTGACCGAGTACAACTGGGTGCCGAAGCCCCAGATCCGCTGGTCGCGCATCGAGGCCGGGAAGCCGACGAACGACGGCGTCACGATCAGCGAGCCGCGGTGCTCCTGGTCGCCGGCGCGGGCGATGATCTGGTGGTAGCCCGTGGGCAGGTTGTCGCCCACCCAGAACGACGCCTCGCCGTAGGCGACGCCGTCGATCCAGCGGTCGGGAGTGAAGTTCTCCGTCTGCCACGTTTGGCGCGTCTCGCCGGATTCAAGCTGGAGCCACACGTCGACGTGGTCGCCGGACGTGATGTGGATCGGCACGTGCGCGCCGTGGCCCTGCTCGACGACGGTGCACGCGGGCACCACCCGCTGCCACCGCTTGTCCTCCAAGCGGCGCAGGGCGCCGTCGGTGGCCTCGGGGCTGCTGGCGTCGACGTCGAACGCGCGCAGCACGTCGACGATGGTTTCAGCGGGGATCGGGACGTGACGCCCCTTCCAATCCCAGAACTCTTGCGCGATGCCGAACCGGTTGGCGAGCTCAACCAGCGCGGGATACAGGTCACTCACAGCGTTAATTTCCTATCGAACCTTGTAGACGACCGTCTTGGCGAGCATGTCGCTGAGGGTCTGCTTCTTGCGGGTGAACGCGGCGAAGATGCCGTTGATCCATCCGATGGTCTCCCACAACAGGGCGCCGAGGACGCCACGGTTGATGGCGGTGCTCCAGCTGAGCTTGGAATCGACATCGGCGCCGTCCTTGACCACCTTGAGGCCTGTGGCCAGCTGGCCGACGGTGGCGCTGAGGGTGCCGTACATGACGGTGCGGTAGATCGCGGAGATGGCGTAGCTCACCAGCGCGGTGGTGAACAGCACCGTGGTCAGACCCTCGGGAAGGGCCGGCACGGGACCTTCAGGGTTCTCCGACCAGATCAGGAGATCGCGCATCAGGCGCTCGGTGTGGGCGGTCACGAGCGCCGAGAGCCCGGTGGCCGCCGCGACGATGTAGTAGACGATGCCCGCCAAGATGTTGTCGATGAGCTTGCCCAGCACGCGCCACCAGAAGCCGGCCAACTGCGGGCCGTAGCCACGGTCGTAGCCGTAGCCCTGGCCACCGTACGTCGGCTGCCCGTAGCCCTGCCCCACGCCGCTGTTGGGCCCGTAGCCGGAGGGCTGGCCCGACGGTGCCCCGTACGCACCACCCGGTGCGGGAGGCTCGACGGGAGCGGGCTGGCGATCGCGGGTGGACTGCGACCAGGCCACGCCGTCCCAGAACCGTTCGGCGTCGCCGCCGGCCGGATCGGGGTACCAGCCGGCAGGGGGCTGGGAGGAGTTCTGAGTCATGCTCCCAAGTCTGCCAGAGATCTAGGGATTCCCTCCTTCCGAGGGTTATGGGCCAGAATGAGGCTCACCATGGACATGATCGGCCGCTACCGCATCACCGGGCGCATCGGCTCGGGGTCCTTCGCTACGGTCTATCGGGGTCAGGACGAAACGCTCGACGTCCCGGTCGCGGTGAAGGTGCTGGCCGACAACTGGGCAACCAACGACGACGTGCGCGGCCGCTTCCTCGCAGAGGCCCGTCTGCTGCGCCGGTTGGCCGACGAGCGGATCGTCCGGGTCTACGACATCGGCACCACGGATCGCGGCCAGCCGTACTTCGTCATGGATCTGGCCAACGGCGGATCGCTGGAGCAGCTGCGCAAGAGCTTGGTGCAGCCCGGGCTCGCGTTGCGCCTGTGCGCCGAGGCGGGCCGCGCCCTCGAGGTGCTGCACCGCAACCAACTCGTGCACCGCGACGTCACGCCCGGCAACATCCTGCT
>DYZF01000128.1 GCA_020741375.1 Tessaracoccus flavescens | reverse complement strand
ACCCGACGCGCGGCTCCGGCTCGGGCATGACCGCGCTGATCCTGCGCGACGTGCAGCGCGTGTTCCGTGAGCCCGGCCGTCTGATCACCCTGATCGCCACCATCGTCGTGCCCTACGCGGTGCAGGCGCTGGGCCTGACGAGCCTCAACCCGCCGATCTCGGCGCTGGTGCTGATGGCGGCGCTCATCCCGTTCATGAACTCGCTGCGCGTGCTGACCCGCACCAAGGGCCTGCAGCGCTGCTTCCCGTTCGACCCCGGGCAGGTCAAGCAGGCCGCCATGGTGGTGCCGGGAATCCTGGCGTTGGTGTGGTCGCTGGCCGCGCTGCCCGCGTTCCTCGGCGTCGCCGGGGGAGTGGAGGTGGAGCCGCTGCGCGCGCTGCTGACGACGCTGGTGACCGGGGTCGCGGGCCTGATCGCCGCGGTGCGCTGGGTCTCGGCCAAGCCGGCCGACTACTCGGGCCCCATCGTGTCCACCGGCGTCGGCGCCATGCCGCCCGGACTGTTGTTCTCGCTGCTGCGCGGCATCGACATGGTGGCCCTCATCACGCTGCCCGTCGTCTTCGGCTGGCCGACGTGGATCTCGTTCCTCATCGCGCTGGTCGCGTTCATGGTGCTGCGAACCGGCATCGACCGCGATCAGTTGATGGAGCAGCAGGCTGAGCAGAAGCAGCTGCTGGAGGAGGAGCGCGCCCTCCGCGCCGGCAACGCGGCTCCGAAGGAGAAGATCAAGGTCCAGCGAAAGCGCTGACCTTCGCGCGTCGCCGTCGCCTTGCCGCCGCGGCCTAGGTTTGAGCACTATCTAAGGCTCGATCCGCGACACGCCGACGATCTCGGGCGTGTCGCCCGGTGACCCTTAATTAGTGCTCGTCCCAGAGCGGGGGCTGCCATCCGGAAGTCCGAAAGAGGGAAACGCCCACCCCTTGATTGGCAGGAACTGAGGCTATCCAGCCAAGAGTGGGGCGGGGAGGGGGCCTTCGCGGTGGGCCGGGCGTTGGGGCGTTCACGCGCGCGTTAAGCGCGTGATCAGCCCCTGGGCGAGAAGGCCCCATCCCCGCACCGCTCGCCCCGGCCACGGCCACGGCCATAGACCAGCCAAAGAGATTTCGATACGCCCGGCGCTGCGCGCGCGGACTACTCAATCAGCGGGGGAGTCGGCTACTGGAGGCCGAGGGCCTGCAGCATCGGCACGAACTTCGCGCCAGTCTCCGCCAGCTCGTTCGCCGGATCCGAATCCGCCACCAAGCCGGCGCCCGCGAAGAGCTGGATCTCGTTCGGCGTCGACGGGCGCACGTGGCCGCCGCGCAGCGCGATCGCCCATTCGCCGTCGCCATCGGTGTTGGTCCAGCCGACCGGGCCCGCATAGCGACCGCGATCCAGCGACTCAAACTCGCTGATCACGTCCAACGCATCGTGGCGGGGCGTCCCGCACACCGCGGCGCTCGGATGCAGCGCCGCCGCCAAGGCCATCGACGAGATCCCCTGGCGCACAACGCCGGTGATGTCGGTGGCCAGATGCATGACGTTGGGCAGCCGCAGCACCGACGGCGATTCCGGCACGTTCATCGCCGAGCAGTAAGGCTGCAGCGCCTGCGCCACGGAATCGACGGCGAACTCGTGCTCCGAAATGTCCTTCTGCGAGCGCGACAGCTCAGCGGCCTTCGCCACCGGATCCACCGACTCGTGATCCCGCCACACCGTGCCCGCCAGCACACGAGAGGTCACCAGCGACCCCTCACGGCGCAGCAGCAGCTCCGGGGTGGCGCCGATCATGCCGTCCACCAAGTACGCCCACGTCATGGGGTACTTCTCCATCAGCTGCCCCAGCAGGTGTCGCAGATCGAACGCCGCGTCGGCCGCGACCCGCAAGTCTCGCGCCAGCACCACCTTGTGCACCTGCTCGGCGCGGATCAGGTTGACGACGGCGCCGACGATCTCCTGCCACACCTCTTCGCTCATCGACGATTCCAGTCGCCGCAGATTCGACGGTGCCCGCGTCGGCTCGCCACGGGGCGGCAGCACCATGCCTTCGCGTCCGGGGGCCAAGCGGGTGAGCCACGACACCCCGCCGCGCCGGCCGATGATGACCTGGGGGACCGTCACGACCGAGCGCTCCTCGGAGCGGTCCGGATCGAAGGTGAAGGAGCCGACGGCGATCGGTCCGGTGCCGAACTCTCCCGGCAGCTCCGAATCGTGGTCGATCTGTTGTGAGATCTCGTCCCACCACACGTCGGCGGCCTCGAGGCGGTCCGTCTCGAACCGCGCAATTTCACCCAGCCCGACGAAACCTTCGCCCTTGCGCACGAACGCTGTGCTGGGGCCGGTCTCCGGAAGGAACGCTTTGAGGGGACCCGGATCGTCGATGGCTACGGTCGTCGCACGCAGGCGCGCGGTGCCGAAGTCCAAAATCACCCTCGCGAGCATAGCCGTGACCCGCCCGGGGAGCCACATTATGTTCTTGCCGCTCATCTCGCGACCGTGGAAAGGGCCGCACCGCACCCTCCCCGCGCCCCCGAGGGCGCGCCACCCGCAACAGATCCGCACAGTGTTTTCGCAACTAAATCCGTGCGTAAATATCTGGCAGAAGTCCTAGTCAGGCGTGATTTTCCACCTTTCGGCGCTTGGTTGGCCGATTTCTTCCCACCCCCCTAGACTGAGGCTGATTTCTAGGGATAGGAGCGTGGCCGTATGCCGATCGCCAAGGGCGACGCGACCACAGCCCAAACCTCCGACGTCGTCGTCGTAGGTGCAGGGCCCGGTGGCGCAACCACTGCGGCATACCTAGCCAGGCACGGTTTGACCGTCACGCTGCTCGAGAAGGCAACGTTCCCGCGCGACAAGGTGTGCGGCGACGGCCTCACTCCCCGCGCCACCCGGGCCCTCACCCGCGTCGGTATTGATCTCTCCGACGAGACCGAATGGCACCGCAACATCGGCCTGCGTTCGTGGGGTGTTCACCCGTATCCGTTCGAGTTCAAGTGGCCGGATCTCACTGACTTCCCGCCGTTCGGCGTCGCCCGCGCGCGCAAGGATTTCGATGAGGTGCTCGCCCGCCACGCCGTCGCGCAGGGAGCCACGCTCATCGAGGGCACCGCCGCTGACGAGCCCATCCTCAACGAGCGCACCGGCTTCATCGAGGGCGTCGTCACCAAGGACGGCCGCCAGTTCCGCGCCCCCTACGTCGTCGCGGCCGACGGCGTCAGCTCGCGTCTGGCCGTGTCCATGGGCATCACCAAGCGTGAGGACCGCCCCATGGGCGTGGCCTACCGCACCTATTACAAGACGCCGAAGGGCGACGACGACCACCTCGAGTCCTACCTGACGCTGTGGGACGGCGAGCCGCACAAGTCGAACCAGATGCCCGGCTACGGCTGGATGTTCCCGCTCGGCAACGGCTTGGCCAACGTCGGCCTCGGCATCCTCAACACCACCAAGTCCTTCCAGCAGGCAGACCTCCGCGGGCTGCTCAAGAACTGGACCACCAACGCTCCGGAGGCCTGGGGCTTCCGTGACGCTGAAGAGGTGGGCAAAATCCAGGGCGCTGCGCTGCCGATGGCGTTCAACCGCACTCCTCATTACGGCCGCGGCCTGCTGCTTGTGGGCGACGCCGGCGGCATGGTGTCGCCGTTCAACGGCGAGGGCATCGCGTACGCGATGGAAGCTGCCGAGGTGGCGGCGTCGGCGATCGCGGAGGCCATCTCCCGCGGCGTCGGCACCCGTTCCGCCGAGCGCGCCATGCAGGCCTACCCTGCGGCCATGAAGGAGAGCCTGGGTGGCTACTATCGCCTTGGGATCACATTCTCGAAGCTGATCGGCGACCCCCGCATCATGCACCTGTGCGTCAAGTACGGGCTGCCCCGCAAGACGCTGATGAACTTCGTGATGAAGCTCTTGGCGCACTTGACGGACGCACGCGATGGCGACGCCATCGATCGAATCATCAACGCGCTGTGCAAGGTTGCACCGTCGGCCTAACTGGGAAGGAATCGACTTAGATGAACCTGTATATCCCCATCGTGGGAATGGTGGTGCTGGCCACGGCGTTCGTGCTCGTGTCGACCGCGCTGAGTATCGTCGTCGGCCCCGCGCGCTACAACCGCGCGAAGTACGACTCCTATGAGTGCGGCATCCAGCCCACTCCGCAGCCGGTCGGCGGTGGCCGCTTCCCGGTGAAGTACTACATCACCGCGATGATGTTCATCGTCTTCGACATCGAAGTGGTCTTCCTGCTGCCGTGGGCAGTGGCTCGCGACGCGCTGCCCCAGTTCGCCATCATCGCGATGGTGGTCTTCGTCGCGCTGTTCTTCATCCCTTACATCTACGTCCTGCGCCGCAACGGCCTCGACTGGGAATGATCGGAAACTAACTATGGGTCTCGAAGATAAGATTCCGAGCGGCATTCTGCTCACCACCGTCGAAGGCGTCTTCGGCTGGCTCCGCAAGGCCTCCTTCTGGCCGGCAACCATGGGCCTCGCCTGCTGCGCCATCGAGATGATGGCCTACGGCACCCCGCGTTACGACGCCGGCCGCTGGGGCCAGGAAGTGTTCCGCGCCTCGCCCCGCCAGGCGGACCTCATGATCGTGTCGGGCCGTGTCTCCCAGAAAATGGCCCCCGTCATCCGTCAGGTCTACGACCAGATGCCCAACCCCAAGTGGGTCATCTCAATGGGCGCCTGCGCCTCCTCCGGCGGCATGTTCAACAACTACGCCGTCGTGCAGGGCTGCGACCACTTCCTCCCTGTCGACATGTACATCCCCGGCTGCCCGCCCCGCCCGGACATGCTGATCGAAGCCATGTTCAAGCTGCGCGAGAAGGTGCAGCACCACCCGATCGGCGCCAACGCCATCGCCCGCAGCGAGGAAGAGGAGCGCATCGCGCTCGCGGCTCCGGCCAAGGTTGAGATGAAGGGCCTCATGCGATGACCGACAACGTCGTGAACCCCGACAACGAGAACCTGCCGTCCACCTCCGGCATGCCGGCTGAGACCACCCCGGTCTTCGCCCGCAAGTCTGGCATGTGGTCGCGCGGCTCCGGCGACACCTCCGGCTACGGCGGTATCGAGCGCGAGCTCGCGTTCCCCGGCCAGACCCAGCCCCCGTTCAACGACACGTTCGACGCCGTCCACGGACGCGCGCTCGAGGTGCTTCCCGAGGAGCTCAAGGGCGCTCGCTTCCTGTTCGACCGCGGCGAGCTGACCATCTACGTGCCCCGCGAGCACCTCGCCACCGTCGCCAAGACGTTCCGCGACGACGCGCACCTCCGCTTCGAGGTCTGCGTCTCGGTCAACGGTGTGCACTACCCGCAGGAGACCGGCGCCGAACTGCACGTCGTCTACCACCTGCTGAGCTACACCCACAACCGCCGCGTCCGCCTCGAGGTCACCTGCCCCGACGACGACGCCCGCGTCCCGTCCGTGGTGGCCACCTACCCGATGGCCGACTACCACGAGCGCGAGACCTGGGACATGTTCGGCGTCATCTTCGACGGCCACCCGTCGCTCACCCGCATCCTGATGCCGGACGACTGGAAGGGCCACCCGCAGCGCAAGGACTACCCGCTGGGTGGCGTTGACGTTGAGTACAAGGGCGCCAAGGTTCCCGCCCCCGATAACCGGAGGACTTACTCCTGATGACTACGCACGCAGCATCTGAAGACATCTTCGCTGGCTCCACCGACGACAAGGCCGACCGCGTCTACCTCGCACAGGGCGGCGACTGGGCCGACATCGCCTCCGAGCAGGCCGAGCGCGGCGACGAGACCATCGTCGTCAACATGGGCCCGCAGCACCCGTCCACGCACGGCGTGCTCCGCCTCATCCTCGAGATGGACGGCGAAACCGTCACCTCGATTCGCCCCGGCATCGGCTTCCTGCACACCGGCATCGAGAAGAACATGGAGTACAAGACCTGGACCCAGGGCGTCACCTACGTGACGCGCATGGACTACGTCGCTCCCATCTTCAACGAGGCCGTCTACTGCCTCGCCGTCGAGAAGCTTCTGGGCATCACCGACGACATCCCGGAGCGCGCCACCGTCATCCGCGTGCTCATGATGGAGCTCAACCGCATCGCCTCGCACCTCGTGGCCATGGGAACCGGCGGCATGGAGATCGGCGCCCTGACGATGATGACCATCGCGTTCCGCGAGCGCGAGATGATCCTCGACTTCTTCGAGGCCGTCTCCGGTCTGCGCATGAACAACGCGTACATCCGCCCCGGCGGCGTCGCCAACGACCTCCCGGAGGACGGCCTCAGCCACCTCCGCACCGTCATCGACTGGCTGAAGAAGCACCTGCCGGAGTACGCGGCGTTCTGCAACGAGAACCCGATCTTCATCGGCCGCATGTCCGACATCGGCGTCATGGACCTGACCCAGGCCACCATGATGGGCATGTCGGGCCCGCCGCTGCGCTCCACGGGCTACGCCTGGGATCTCCGCAAGACCCAGCCGTACTGTGGCTACGAGACCTACGACTTCGACGTCGTCACCTGGGCCTCGAACGATTCCTACGGCCGCTTCCGCATCCGTCTGCAGGAGTGCTGGGAGTCGCTGAAGATCATCGAGCAGTGCTACGAGCGCCTCGAGAAGTCTCAGGGCCAGCCCGTCATGGTTGCCGATCAGAAGATCGCGTGGCCGGCGCAGCTGTCGGTCGGCGCCGACGGCCAGGGCAACTCGAACGAACACATCAAGCACATCATGGGCGAATCCATGGAGGCGCTGATCCACCACTTCAAGATCGTCACCGAGGGCTTCAAGGTTCCGGTCGGTCAGGTGTATCAGGCCATCGAATCGCCCAAGGGTGAGTTGGCGTGCCACGTCGTCTCCGACGGCGGCACCCGCCCGTACCGCGTTCACTTCCGCGATCCGGGCTTCAACCACCTGCAGTCCGTCCCGATGATGTGCGAGGGCGGCATGATGTCCGACGTCGTCGTCGCCATCGCAAGCCTCGACCCCGTTCTTGGAGGTGTGGACCGATGAGCGGCCACTTCGAAAGCCATTTCCCCGAGTCCGGCTCGGTGGACTACTCGGATCAGTCGACCAACATCGACGAGACGACCATCGCCGAACTGCGTGAGCTGGCTTCACGCTACCCGCAGCCCCGCTCGGCGCTGCTGCCGATGCTGCACCTCGTGCAGTCGGTCGACGGTCGCGTCAGCCCCCGTGGCATCGAGGTGTGCGCCGACGTGCTCGGCATCACCACCGCGCAGGTCTCCGGCGTCGCCACGTTCTACACGATGTACAAGCGACGCCCGGCGGGTCACCACCACCTCGGTGTGTGCACCACCGCGCTGTGCGCCGTCATGGGCGGCGACATTCTGCTGGACCGCGCCAAGGCCAAGCTCGGTATCGATGAGGGCCAGACCACCCCGTGCGGCAAGGTCTCGCTCGAGCGCCTCGAATGCAACGCAGCCTGCGACTTCGCGCCCGTCGCGATGGTCAACTGGGAGTTCTTCGACAACATGGACCCCGCCAAGATGGATGAGCTCATCGACAAGCTCATGAACGGCGAGGAAGTCGTCTCCCCGCGTGGCGCCACGCTCACCTCGTGGAAGGAAGCGGAGCGCGTGCTCGCTGGCTTCCCCGACGGCCGCGCCGACGAAGGCCCGTCCGCCGGCCCCGCGTCGCTGCTCGGCCGCGAACTGGCCCGCGACAACAACTGGAACGCACCGTCGGCCGACGCCACGCCGGCCGCCCCCGAAGAGGAGGCCGCCAAGTGACCGACATGCTGACCCCCGTCCTCAGTGCCCAGTGGGGCGAGGACAAGTCCTGGAAGCTCGCCCGCTATGAGGCGACCGGCGGCTACCGCGCCATCCGCAAGGCCTTCGACATGAAGCCCGAGGATCTCGTCTCGCTCGTCAAGGACGCCAACCTCCGCGGTCGCGGTGGCGCAGGCTTCCCGACGGGCATGAAGTGGTCCTTCGTTCCGCAGGACAACCCCAACCCGAAGTACCTCGTCGTCAACGCCGACGAGTCGGAGCCGGGCACCTGCAAGGACATCCCGCTGATGATGGCCAACCCCCACGTTCTCGTGGAGGGCATCATCATCTCCTCCTACGCCATCAACTGCCACACCGCGTTCATCTACTGCCGCGGTGAGGTGCTCCACGTGATCCGTCGCCTGCAGCAGGCGGTGCGCGAGGCCTACGCGGCCGGCTACCTGGGCAAGAACATCTTGGGCACCGGCTACGACCTCGACATCATCGTCCACGCCGGCGCCGGCGCTTACATCTGTGGCGAGGAAACCGCACTACTCGATTCGCTCGAGGGACGTCGCGGCCAACCGCGTCTGCGTCCTCCGTTCCCCGCGGTCGCCGGCCTCTACGCATCGCCCACCGTCGTCAACAACGTGGAATCCATCGCGTCGGTTCCGGCGATCGTCGACAACGGCGCCGCGTGGTTCCAGTCGATGGGCACCGAGAAGTCAAAGGGCTTCACCCTCTACTCAGTCTCCGGCCACGTGAAGCGCCCCGGCCAGTTCGAGGCCCCGATGGGCATCACGCTGCGCCAGCTGATCGATCTGGGTGGCGGCATGCGCGACGGCCACGAGCTGAAGTTCTTCACGCCCGGTGGCTCGTCCACGCCGATCCTGACCGCCGAAGGCCTCGACATCCCGCTGGATTACGAAGGCATGGCCGCGGCTGGCACGATGCTCGGCACCAAGGCCCTTCAGGTGTTCGACGACACCACCTCGGTGGTGCGCACGACGCTGCGTTTCGTCGAGTTCTACAAGCACGAGAGCTGCGGCAAGTGCACCCCGTGCCGTGAGGGCTCGTGGTGGCTCGTCCAGCTGCTGATGAAGTTCGAGGCCGGTCAGGCCGAAGAGGGCGACGTCGACAAGCTCCTCGACATCTGCGACAACATCGGCGGGCGCTCCTTCTGCGCCCTGGCCGACGGTGCCGTCGCCTGTGTCACGAGCGCCGTCAAGCATTTCCGTGAAGAGTTCGAACAGGGTTACCACACGCCCGCCTGGGAGCTGTTCCCGTACGAGAAGAGCGCGCTGTTTGCCGTGGAAGGAGACCCGCGATGACCGTCGACGCCAAGCCGACAACCGGCGGTGAGGTGGCCCCGAAGCCGGACATGGTCACCCTGACCATTGATGGCACGCAGGTCAGTGTTCCCAAGGGAACCCTCATCATCCGTGCTGCCGAGATGATCGGCACCAACATCCCTCGCTTCTGCGATCATCCGCTCCTCGATCCCGTCGGCGCCTGCCGCCAGTGCATGGTCGACATCCCCGACGGCGGCAACGGCCGCGGCTTCCCGAAGCCGCAGGCCTCCTGCACCATGCCGGTCGCGGAGGGCATGAAGGTCAACACGCAGGTCAGCTCCCCGGTCGCCGACAAGGCGCAGAAGGGCATGCTGGAGTTCCTGCTGATCAACCACCCGCTCGATTGCCCCATCTGCGACAAGGGCGGCGAATGCCCCCTGCAGAACCAGGCGATGAGCCACGGCTACGGCGAGAGCCGCTACGAAGGCCGCAAGCGCACCTTCCCGAAGCCGGTGAGCGTCTCCGCGCAGATCCTCCTCGATCGCGAGCGCTGCGTGCTGTGTGCGCGCTGCACCCGCTTCTCCGAGCAGATCTCCGGCGATCCGTTCATCGCTCTCGTCGAGCGCGGCGCCCTGCAGCAGATCGGCACCTACGAGCAGGATCCCTACGATTCCTACTTCTCGGGCAACGTCGTCCAGATCTGCCCCGTCGGCGCCCTCACCTCGGCCGCGTACCGCTTCCAGTCCCGTCCGTTCGACCTCGTGTCGACGACGACCACCTGTGAGCATTGCGCCGCCGGCTGTGAGCTCCGTTCCGACCACCGTCACTTCCAGATCAAGCGTCGCCTCGCGGGCACCAAGCCAGAGGTCAACGAAGAGTGGAGCTGCGACAAGGGCCGCTTCGGCTTCACCTACGGCCGTGGCGACGATCGCATCACGCGCCCGCTGGTGCGCCGCAACGGCGTGCTCGAGCCCGCCTCGTGGCCCGAGGCCATCGACGCGGCCGTCCACGGACTGAAGGAAGCCGGCGTCTCCGTCGGCGTCCAGACCGGTGGCCGCCTGACCGTCGAGAACGCCTACGGCTACTCGAAGTTCGCCCGCGTGGTGCTCGGCACCAACAACGTGGACTTCCGCTCGCGTCCGTCGTCGGCCGAAGAGGCTGAGTTCCTCGCCGCCACGGCGATCACCGACGGCCTCGGCGTCACCTACGAGGATCTCGAAGCCGCCAAGCACGTCGTGCTCGTCGCCTTCGAGCCCGAGGACGAATCGCCCATCGTGTTCCTGCGTCTCCGCAAGGCTGTGCGCAAGAACGGCCTCAAGGTCACCACGCTCGCGCCGTTCGCCTCGCGCGGCACCGGCAAGCTCGACGCCACGCTCGTGGCCGTCGCGCCCGGTGGCGAAGCCGAGGCGCTCAACGCCCTTGAGGGCGTCGACGCAGGCACCGTCATCCTGGTGGGGGAGCGCGCCGCAACCCTGCCCGGGCTGCTCAGCACCGTCGCAGCAAAGGCCAGCGCCACCGGCGCCCGCCTCGCGTGGATCCCGCGTCGCGCGGGTGAAGTCGGTGCCATCGACGCCGGCCTGCTGCCGGCCCTGCTGCCCGGCGGTCGCCCGGTGGCCGATGCCGCCGCACGCGTCGACGTCGCATCGCAGTGGGGCGTCGCCTCGCTGCCGAGCACGCCCGGCCTGTCCGCCGAGGAGCAGTTCAAGGCGCTTGAGTCCGGCGAACTGGCGGCGCTCGTCGTCGCCGGCGTTGACCCGTACGATCTCGCAGACCCGGCCGCCGCGCTCGCGGGGCTCGAGGCGGCCGAGTTCGTGGTGAGCATCGAACAGCGCGTGTCGGCCGTCACCGAGCGTGCTGACGTCGTGTTCCCGGCCGCACTGCTCGAAGAGCAGGCCGGCCACTTCTACAACTGGGAGCACCGCGCGGGCCGCGTCCGCACGGTGATCAAGCACCCCAACACCCCGATGACCGATCTCCGGATCCTCGCGGCGCTCGCCGACGCGATGGGCTCCGAGCTCGGCTTCCGCACCGCCAAGGACGCCTACGCCGACCTGACCGAGCTCGGCGCGTGGGAGGGCGATCGCCCGGCCGCACCGTCGGCCCAGGTTGCCGCTGCTCAGGATGGTCTGGTCATGGCCGGCTGGCGCGAGCTGCTGGACGCTTCGCAGGGCAATGACTACGAGTTGGCGCTCCGCGCGACCGCTCGTCCCGCCCTCGCCCGCGTCTCGCCGGCTACCGCTGAACGCCTCGGACTGTCCGAGGTCATCACCGTCGAGGTGGGTGGCGTCAGCCAGGTGCTGCCCGTCGGAACCGTCGCCGACATGGTCGACGACGTCGTCTGGGTGCCCCTGAACCCCGGCAACACCGAGCGCCTGCCCGGCGTCTCCGGTACCCCTGTAACTGTCACGGCCGTGACGCTGGACGAGGGAGAGTAAGCGATGGAGAACGTCTTCTTCCAAGACCCGTGGTGGTTGATCCTGATCAAGGTGGTGGCGCTGTTCGTCATCCTCCTGCTCTGGACCATCTTCAACGTGTGGTACGAGCGTCGCCTCGTGGGCAAGATGCAGCACCGCCTCGGCCCGATCATGAACGGCCCCTTCGGTTTGGGTCAGGCCCTCGCCGACGGCGCCAAGCTGATCGCCAAGGAGGACTTCCGCCCGAAGCACGCTGACAAGTGGATCTTCACCCTCGCCCCCGTGCTCACCGGCGTGGCTGCGTTCACCGCGTGGACCGTCATCCCCTTCGGCGGCGAGGTCACCATGTTCGGTGTCCAGACCCGCCTGCAGGTGACCGACCTCCCGGTGGCAGCGATCTTCGTGCTCGCCGTCGCCTCGATCGGCATCTACGGCATCGTGCTCGCCGGGTGGGCGGGCAACTCCACCTACTCGTTCCTCGGCTCGATCCGCTCCACCGCCCAGATGATCTCGTACGAGATCTCGATGGGTCTGTCGATGGTGGCCGTGTTCATCATGGCCAACACCATGTCGACGGCGCAGATCGTCGAATCGCAGCGCGAAACGATCCTGTTCCGCGTGCCCTTCACCGAGCTGAGCTTCGACCCGGGCATCTCCGGCTGGTACGCCCTGCTGCTGTTCCCGTCGTTCGTCATCTACGCCATCTCGATGGTCGGCGAGACCAACCGTGCTCCGTTCGACCTTCCCGAGTGTGAGTCCGAGCTGGTCTCCGGTTACCTCACCGAGTACTCCGGCTTCCGCTACGCCATGTTCTTCCTCGCGGAGTACATCAACATGGCGACGGTGTCGGCCGTGTGCACCACGCTGTTCCTCGGTGGCTACCTCGCCCCGTGGCCGCTCAACCTCATCCCGTTCCTGAACAACCCTTGGCTCGGCCCGGTCTGGTTCATGATCAAGGTTCAGCTGCTGATCTCGGTCTTCGTGTGGCTGCGCGGCACCCTGCCCCGCCTGCGTTACGACCAGTTCATGAACCTCGGCTGGAAGGTCCTCATCGAGGTGTCCCTCATCTGGGTCATCCTCGTGGCGCTCTTCCCGCAGTACACCATCGGCCTGGCCGTCGCGCTGGTTGCCGTCCTCTACTTCATCTTCGGTGAGAAGTCGAAGGTGATCGACAAGCCTGAGCTCAGCGAAGGAAAGATGGAGACCCCGTTCGATCCGTTCGCCGGTGGCTATCCGGTTCCGCCGCTGCCCGGCCAGGTGCTGCCCGAGTTCGCCGGTGTCGTCGCCGGCAAGGGCGAATCCGCTGACGACGATGTGCAAGATGGGAAGGACTCCTGATGGGAATCTTCGACCCGTGGGCCGGATTCGGTGTCACGTTCAACACCATGTTCCGCAAGACCTTCACGCAGGCTTACCCCTCCAAGAAGGGCGCCGAGAAGGTCACGATGCCGCGCTTCCACGGCCGGCATCAGCTGAACCGTTGGCCCGATGGCCTGGAGAAGTGCGTCGGCTGTGAGCTGTGTGCGTGGGCGTGCCCCGCGGACGCCATCTACGTCGAAGGCGCTGACAACACCGACGAGAACCGCTACTCGCCCGGCGAGCGCTTCGGCCACGTCTACCAGATCAACTACCTCCGCTGCATTTTCTGCGGCCTGTGCATCGAGGCGTGCCCCACACGCGCGCTGACGATGACCAACGAGTTCAAGATCTCCGACGACACGCGCCTCAAGCTCATCTACGAGAAGGACGACCTTCTGGCGCCCCTCCTCCCCGGCATGGAGCAGCCCCCGCACCCCCGTCGCCTCGGCGACGACGAGCAGACCTACTTCTTGGGCCTGCCGGAAACCGGCAAGCCTGACGCTCGCACCGCCACAACCACAGGAGCGGCCAAATGATGCCTCTGATCCCGCTGGTCACCGCCAGTGAGGTTGCGTTCTGGGTGTGCGCCCCGATCGCCGTGCTCTGCGCGCTCGGCCTGCTGCTGGCCCGCAAGCCGGTGCACTCGGCCGTGTCGATGGCCGGCGTCATGGTTTCGCTCGCCGTGCTCTACGCGGCGCAGGACGCACCCTTCCTGTTCGTCATCCAGATCGTCGTCTACACCGGCGCGATCCTGATGCTCTTCCTCTTCGTCGTCATGCTGATCGGCGTCGACTCGATGGACTCGATCGTCGAGACCATCAAGGGCCACCGCATCGCCTCGGCGCTGGTGGCCTTCGGCCTCGGCGCCCTGCTGATCGCGGCCGTCGGCCAGTTCGCTGTCAACGGCGCCCCGGCCGGCCTCGCCGCCGCCAACGCTGAGTACGGCGGCAACATCGAATCGATCGCAGCCCTGCTGTTCGGCAAGTATGTGTTCCTCTTCGAGGCCTCGTCCGCGCTGCTCATCACGGCCGCCGTCGGTGCCATGCTGCTGGCCCACGGCGAACGCCTCAAGAAGAAGGCCACGCAGGTGGAGACCGCCGCCGAGCGCGTCCGCGCTTACGTCGAAGAGGGCGAGCACCCCGGCCCGCTGCCGAACTCCGGCGTCTTCGCCCGGCACAACGCCATCTCGATCCCCGCACTGCTTCCCGACGGCACCATCGCCGAGAAGTCGGTGTCGAAGACCCTCACCATGCGTGGCGTGGTCGTCGACGTCAACGAGCTGCGGGCTCCCACCAACACCGCCTACGCCGCCATTGAGGCGCGTGACGCGGCCATCGAAGGAGACGACGAATGAACCCCGAGGGCTACCTCGTTCTGTCGGCGATCCTCTTCGCGATCGGCATCGCAGGGTTCCTCCTGCGCCGCAACGCGATCATCGCCTTCATGAGCATCGAACTGATGCTCAATGCCACCAACCTGGCGTTCGTCGGCTTCGCGAACTACCACGGCAACCTCGACGGCCTGATCGCCGCCTTCTTCGTGATGGTGGTTGCTGCCGCTGAAGTGGTGGTGGGTCTCGCGATCATCGTTGCCGTCTATCGTGCTCGCCGCTCGGCTTCGGTCGACGACGCCAACCTGATGAAGTTCTAAGGGGTAGAAGCGTGCAACTCCTCGAAACCGTTTCCGCCCTCTCGGGCTCCGGAGCCATGGTGTGGCTGCTCATCGCCATCCCGCTGGTGTGCTCCGCGATCCTGATGCTCTCGGGCAAGGTCGCCGACGGCTGGGGCCACTTCCTGGCCACCGCCGCACCGATCGCCTCGTTCGTCATCGGCCTGATCCTGTTCATGCAGCTCCTCGGCTCCGCCGCGGACGCCCGCTCGATCAATGTCGACCTGTACGAATGGATCGGCACCGGCAACTGGTCCATCGGGCTCGGCCTGCTGGTTGACCCGCTGTCGATCCTGTTCGTGCTGCTGATCACCGGTGTCGGCTCGCTGATCCACATCTACTCGATCGGGTACATGGCCCACGACGAGCGTCGTCGTCGGTTCTTCGCCTACCTGAACCTGTTCATCGGCGCCATGCTCACGCTGGTGCTGGCCAACAACTACCTCGTGCTGTTCCTCGGCTGGGAAGGCGTGGGTCTCGCGTCGTTCCTGCTGATCAGCTTCTGGGCGCACAAGCCGTCCGCAGCCGCCGCCGGTAACAAGGCGTTCATCGTCAATCGCGTCGGCGACCTCGGCCTCAGCCTGGCGATCTTCTCCATGCTCGCCATGTTCGGCTCGGTCCGCTTCGAGGACGTCAACGCTGGCGCCGCCGAGCTCAGCCCCCTGTGGGCGACGCTGATCGGCTTCTTCCTGCTGCTGGCCGCCTGTGGCAAATCGGCTCAGGTGCCGCTGCAGTCCTGGCTGCTCGACGCCATGGAGGGTCCCACCCCAGTGTCGGCGCTCATCCACGCCGCCACGATGGTCACCGCCGGTGTCTACCTCGTGGTTCGCTCCAACGCGATCTACGCCCAGACCGAGATCGCCACGACCGCCGTCGCCATCGTCGGCACCGTGACTCTGCTGGCCGGTGCCTGGATCGGTACGTCGAAGGACGACATCAAGAAGGTCCTCGCGGGCTCGACGATGTCGCAGATCGGCTACATGATGCTCGCTGCGGGCCTCGGCCCCATCGGCGCGTCGTTCGCGATCTTCCACCTGATCACGCACGGTGCATTCAAGGCCAACATGTTCCTCGGTGCCGGCTCCGTCATGCACGGCATGAACGACGACGTGAACATGCGCCACTTCGGCGCGCTGGCCAAGCCGATGAAGATCACGTTCTTCACCTTCGCGATGGGCTACCTCGCCATCATCGGTTTCCCGTTCACCTCGGGCTTCTACTCGAAGGACCACATCATCGAGGCTGCCTTCCAGCACAACACGATCATCGGCGTCCTCGCCCTGATCGGTGCCGGCGTCACCGCGTACTACATGACGCGCCTCATGATGATGACCTTCTTCGGCAAGAAGCGTTGGGCCGACGACGTGCACCCGCACGAATCGCCCCTCGTGATGACCGTGCCGCTGATCCTCCTGGCCATCGCCTCGATCGTCGCCGGCCTGTTCATGAACGGCTGGATCCAGGACTGGCTCGCCAGCTCCACCGGCCAGGAGCCGCACAACACCCCGCTCATCCACTTCACCACGATCGGCCTCATCACGCTCGCCGTCGTCGCCGTGGGTGTGCTGGTGGGCTGGTTCCTGCACCGCGGTGACATCCCGCGCGACGAGCCCGTCACCAAGAACCCGCTCGTGCACGCCGGTCGCAACGACCTCTACGGCGATGCGTTCAACGAGCACGCCATCATTCGCCCCGCCAAGGGCTTCGCCGGTGCGCTCACCTCGTTCGACCGCGGCGCGGTCGACGGCGTGGCCATGGGCAGCGCCGCGGTGGCTTCGGGCCTCGGCGCCTGGCTCCGCAAGGGCCAGAACGGCCTGGTCCGCAGCTACGGCCTGACGCTGAGCGCCGGCATCGTCGTCCTCGCGGTCGTCGTGATCCTCGGGCAGCTGGGTTAAGGGAGAGAACACACAACCATGCAACCTCTACTGACAATCCTCGCCCTGGTGCCGCTCGTCGGCGCCGTGGTGCTGTTCTTCCTCAAGGGCAACACGGGCAAGCTCGTGGGCTACGGCGTGGCGCTGACCACCGCCGTCCTCGGCGTGCTCGCGTTCGTCTTCCACAAGCAGGGCGCCAACCTCGCAGAGGAAGTGTCCTGGATCCCGGCGATCGGCGCGCACTACGCGCTCGATCTCGACGGCATGGGCGCCATCCTGGTGCTGATGACCGTCATCCTCGTCCCGGTGGCGCTGCTCGCCGAGTGGCACGTCGGTGAGCGGGAGACCGATCGCTGGAGCGGCACGACGTTCTTCGCGCTGGCCCTGATGCTCGAGGCGTTCGCCCTCATCGTCTTCATGGCCTCCGACGTCCTCCTGTTCTACGTCGCCTTCGAGGCGACGCTGATCCCGACGTACTTCCTCATCGGTGGCTTCGGTGGCGCCAAGCGCAAGGCCGCCGCGATGAAGTTCCTCATCTACTCGCTGGCCGGTGGTCTCGTCATGCTCGTCGCGGTGGCCGGCCTCTACGCGGTCTCCGCCAACAACGGCAATCCCAGCTTCCTGATCGGCGACCTCGTCGGCATGGACATGGGCACCAACGTCGCGCGCTGGATCTTCGCGGGCTTCTTCTTCGCCTTCGCGGTGAAGGCCCCGATGGTCGGCCTCCACACGTGGCTGCCGGACACCGCCGAACAGGCCACCCCGGGCACCTCGACGCTGCTCGTTGGCATCCTCGACAAGATCGGCACCTTCGGCATGATCAAGATCTGCCTGGCGCTGTTCCCCGAGGCCTCCCAGTGGGCCACCCCGGTGATCCTGATCTGGGCGATCATCTCCGTGATCTACGGCGCGTTCATGGCCTTCGGTGCCAAGGACCTGCTGCGTCTGGTGTCCTACACCTCGATCAGCCACTTCGGCTTCATGGTGTTCGGCATCTTCGCACTGACCACCCAGTCGCTCACCGGCACCATCTTCTACATGCTCAACCACGGCCTGTCGACGGCCGCGATGTTCCTCGTCGTCGGAATGCTGATCCGCCGTCGCGGCTCGCAGGACATCGACGCCTTCGGCGGCGTGCAGAAGGTTGCCCCCGTCCTGGCCGGCGTGCTGCTGGTCTCCGGCCTGTCCGTCCTGGCGCTGCCGGGTCTGGGCAGCTTCGTGGGCGAGTTCCTCGTCATGGCCGGTGGCTTCTCGCGGTTCCCGATCTACACCGTTTTCATCACCGTCGGCACCGTGCTGGCCGCCGTCTACGTGCTGAACATGTACAAGAAGACCATGACCGGTCCGGTCACCGATCAGGTGGCCGCCCACTTCACCGCCGACATGACGCTTCGCGAGAAGGCCGTCGTGGCACCGCTGCTCATCCTCCTGCTGATCTTCGGCTTCTACCCGGGCCCCGTGCTCGAGGTGGCTGACGAGGCCGCCCAGCAGACGATGGCTACCGTCGGGGTCACCGATCCCGCTCCTCAGGTTCAGGAAGGCAACCGATGACATCCGTGTTGGAAACCATGATCCCTGCACCGACGCTGGAGTGGATGGAACTCTCTCCGCTGATCGTGCTGCTCGTGGCCGCGTCGCTCGGCATCCTGCTCGAAGCGTTCGTGCCCCGCGCGTCGCGCTACGTGGTGCAGTCCGGCCTCGCCGCCATCGCCATCGTTGCCGCCCTCGGCCTGACGATCGCCAACTGGATCGACCTGACGCCGAAGGTCGCCGCCATGGGCATGCTCGCCCTCGACGGCCCGGCCTACGTGTTCTGGGCGATGCTGCTGATCTTCGGGCTCGGGGGAGTGGCGCTCTTCGCTGAGCGCGCCCTGGGTCTCGGCCAGTCTGCCTTCGCGGCTTCCGCCGCGTCGGTCCCCGGGTCGCCCATCGAGCGTGAAGCAGAGCGCGAGGGCCGCGAGCACACGGAAGTGTTCCCGCTGCTGCTGTTCGCCCTCTTCGGCATGATGATCTTCGCCGCCACGAACAACCTCTTGGTTCTGTTCGTCGCCGTCGAGATCTTCTCCCTGCCGCTGTACCTGCTCACCGGCATGGCCCGCCGTCGCCGTCTGCTCAGCCAGGAAGCTGCCCTGAAGTACTTCCTCTTGGGCTCGCTGGCCTCTGCCATCATGCTCTACGGCGTGGCGATGCTCTACGGCTACTCCGGTGGCCTCGAACTGGCCCGCATCGACGCCGCGATCCTCGCCAGCGCGGGCAGCCACTGGCTCCTGCTCGGCGGCATGCTGCTGACCTCGGTCGGCCTGCTGTTCAAGATCGGCGCCGTGCCGTTCCACGCGTGGTCGCCGGACGCCTACATGGGCGCCCCCACCCCGGTCACCGGCTTCATGGCCGTCGCCACGAAGACCGCCGCCGTCGCCGCGCTGCTGCGCGTCTTCTACGTGGCCCTCGGTGGTCTGGCGTGGGATTGGCAGCTGCTGTTCGCCGTCGTCGCCGTGATGACCATGCTGCTCGGCTCCACCGTCGCGCTGGCTCAGAACGACATGAAGCGTCTCCTCGCGTACTCGTCGATCGCTCACGCGGGCTTCCTGCTCGTCGGCGTCGTCGGTGCCGTGCAGGCGGGCGACAACGTCAACCTGTCCAGCGTCGCGGCCGTCGCGTTCTACCTGCTGACCTACGGCATCGCCACCCTCGGTGCCTTCGCCATCGTCATGATGGTGCGTCGCTCCGGCGGCGAGGCCAACAGCCTCGACGCGTGGAAGGGGCTCGGCAAGCGCAACCCGCTCATCGCCGCCCTGATGACGCTGTTCCTGCTCTCGTTCGCGGGCATCCCGCTGACGGCCGGCTTCGTCGGCAAGCTGACGGTCTTCGCCTCCGCGTGGGCCGGAGGCTACGGCTGGCTCGTGCTGGTCGCCGTCGTAATGTCCGTCATCGCCGCGTTCTTCTACCTCAAGGTCGTCGTGGCCATGTGGTTCTCGGACGCCGACGACGAGACGGTGGGCACCGTCGAGACCCCGTCCCTCTGGACCTGGTCTGTGCTGGTTGTCAGCGCTGCGGCTACGCTGGTCCTCGGCCTCATCCCGGGCGGCGTGCTCTCGCTGATCGCTGATGCGGCTCAGTTCATTCGCTGACCCACACTAGGAGAATCGCCGTGGCGGAAGTCCCGCTGGACGAACACCTGACCGCGCTCCTCGAGACTTTCGAGGAGCGTTTGGTCGAGACCGCCGTGGCGAGTTCGCCCTTCGTCACGGAGGCGGCTCGGCACATCATCGCAGCCGGCGGAAAGCGCTTCCGCCCGCTGCTGGTGTTCCTCGCCGCCCAGTTCGGCGGCGCCGTCGACGAGGACGACCTGATGCGCGCGGGCATGGTGATGGAACTCACCCACGTCGCGAGCCTCTACCACGACGACGTCATGGACGTTGCGGATCTCCGCCGCGGTGCGCCGTCGGCCAACCGTCTCTGGGGCAACTCGGTGGCGATCCTGGTGGGCGATTTCCTGTTCGCCCGTGCGTCGACGACGGTCGCGGAGCTCGGCGTCGAGTACGTCCACCTGCAGGCCGAAACCTTCGCCCGGCTCGTGCAGGGCCAGATCGCAGAGACCAAGGGCCCCGGCCCTAGCGACGATCCGCTGGCGCACTACATCCAGGTGATCGCCGATAAGACCGGCTCGCTGATCGCGGCGTCGGCGCTGTTCGGCGGCATGGTTGCGGGTGCATCGCGCACCACACTGGACGCCCTGGCGGCGTTCGGCGAAGAGGTCGGGCTGGTGTTCCAGCTCTCCGACGACCTCATCGACATCACGTCGGAAACCACCGGCAAGACCCCCGGCACCGACCTGCGTGAAGGCGTCCCGACGCTGCCCGTGCTCATGCTCCGGGCGGAGAACAACCCCGCCGACGCAGCCCTTCTGGAGCTGATCGACGGCGACCTGTCGTCCGACGCCGCTCTGGCCGATGCCCTTGCCGGTCTGCGGGCGCACCCGATCATGGGCCGCGCCAAGGCCGAGGTTGAGCGGCGGGCGGACATCGCCCGCGGGCACCTCGCCCCGCTGCCCGAGGGCCCGGCGAAGGATGCGCTGCTCAAGGTCTGCTCAGACTTGGTGGACCGCACCAACTGACTTCTCGCCGTCGCTCGGCTGCGCCGTCCATTTGGCGATGGCGGCGGGCTGAGGAAGAATCGTTGAGCTGCCTAGTCGAGGCGGCCCCAAGATCGTCGGTCTTGTTGCATTAGTAGGTGATCAGCGCATGGTACTGCGCTCTACAGGTATGCCTTTGGTCCTCGCCACCGCCGCGATGGGCTTCTCCGGATTCAGTCTCCTCCTGCCGATCAGCCCGCTCTGGGCGGTTGAGGGAGGCGCAGACGAATTCGGCGCGGGACTCGCGACAACCGTCCTCATGGCCTTCACGGTCCTCACCCAACTTCAAGTCAACCGCTGGCTCGCGCGCTTCGGCTGGACCGCCGTCGTCGCTGTCGGGCTCCTCGCGCTCGGCGTTCCCGCGGCCCTCCAGGCCCTCTCGCCCGAGTTGTGGCTCATCCTCGTCACTCAGGCGCTGCGCGGCGTCGGTTTCGGCATCCTCACTGTGTGCGGATCGACGGCGGTCGCGTTGTTGGTGCCGCCGGAGATGCGGGGTCGCGGGATCGGCCTCTATGGCCTCTCCGCCGCCTTGCCGCAGCTGGGGCTGATGACGCTGTCGCCGCTGCTCGCCGACTGGCTGGGCATTCGCGCAACCCTCGTGCTCGGCCTCGTGCCTGTGCTCGGCCTGCTCTGGGTGAGCAAGCTGGGCCGCGTCGTCGAGGAGCGCGGCGGCCGCTCCCTCGTGGAAGCCAAGGGCGGCGGCGTCGGCGTCCTGGCCCGCATTTGGGTACCGATCATCGCGCTGCTGCTCGTGACCGCCTCCGGCGGCGCGGTGCTCACTTTCGCCCCGCAGCTCGTCGAGAGCACCGGCGTGGCCATGCTGGTGCTGTTCGCGGTGACGGCGGTCGCGGCTGTTGGACGGTACGCTGTCGGGCCCCTGTGCGACCGGTTCGGCACCGGGCCGTTCGTGTGGTCACTTCTGCTGATCGCAGCCCTTGGCGTGGTGGGTGTCGCCCTGGCGCTGGGCGTCGGCGGCTTCGCGTGGTTGATCATCGGCGCCGGTGTGCTCGGGCTGTCCTACGGGGCCTTGCAGACCGTGACGCTGGTGCGTGCCTACGCCGACGCGGGGGAGGAGAACCGGCCCGGGGCTTCCGTCGCGTGGAACGTCGGCTTCGACGTGGGCACCGGCTTGGGTGCGATGGCGATCGGTGCGTTGGCTCAGGGATGGTCGTTCGGAACGGCCTTCTGGGCGACGGCGGCAGCGTGCGCCGTGGCCGCCCTGCTCGTCGGTGTGGTGGATCTGGTGCGCTCGCCACGTCCGAGCGCGGCGGCCAGGGGCTAGCCGGAGGCCCGTTCCACCAGCACTGGCTGTAGCTCGCACGACTGCGGGCGCACGCCCGTCTTCAACTGCTCCAGCAGCATGGACGTGGCCAGCGCGGCCATCTCCGAGGCGGGGTTGGTGACGGTGGTGAGCGGGGGAGTGGCGTGCTCGCCCAAGCTGATGGCGTCGTAGCCAACCACCTTGACGTCGTCAGGAACAGAGATGCCCGACGCGGCCAAGGAATCCATGACGCCGAGGGCCATCAGGTCGTTGCAGACGAACAGCCCATCCACCTCGCCCGGCTCGATCCGGGCGCCCGTTGCGGCGCCCGAGGGGCGGTCGAACTGGCCGTGCCAGATGCCGGCCACGCGCAGGCCCGCAGCCTCCATGGCGAGGCGGAAACCCTCGTAGCGGTCGCGGCCGGCGCTCATGTCGAGCGGTCCGGTGACGATCCCGATCCGACGGCAGCCCTGCGCGATCAGACGCTCCGTGGCGATCTTGCCGCCGGTCAGGTTGTCCACGTCCACGTACGGCACGTCGAGTCCCGGCGCGAACGGCCGCCCTACGAGGACGAGCGGCAGGCCGGCGTCGACTGCCGACTCCACCACGCCGTCGGACCCGTGGTGGGACACGACGACGGCGCCGTCAACCAGCCGCGACCGCAGGTAATGACGTACCCGCTTCATGTGGCCGGTGGAATCACCGATCAGCAGTACGAGCTGGTACATCGTGTCCGCCAACTCGCTGTTGGCGCCGCTGATCACCGCTTGGAAGAACGGATCGACGAACACCATGCCCGACGGCTCCGGCACCAGGACAGCGATGGAATCCGTGCGCTGCGTCACCAGCGACCGGGCCGCGGCGTTGGGCACGTAGCCCAACCGCGCCATCGCGTCCTCCACCAAAGCGCGGCGCTCGGGCGACACCTTGGTCGGCTCGATGATCGCGCGCGACGCCGTGGCCCTCGAGACGCCGGCGAGTCGCGCGACGTCCTCGAGGGTGGGCATCCGGG
>DYZF01000127.1 GCA_020741375.1 Tessaracoccus flavescens | reverse complement strand
TTGTCCGGGACGATCGGCTCGGTGAGCATCTTGCGCAGCAGCCCGTACAGGGCGGTGCGGCCGGAGCGACCGGGGAGCCGCTTCACGCGGTCCGGCAACATCATCATGCCGCCGAACCGGTCGCCCATCTTCTGGCTGAGGAAGCCGACGGTGGCGATCGCGGCGATGCCGAGATCCCGCTTCGTGACGCCTTCGGTCCCCCAGTTCATCGACGGCGTGACGTCCAGCAGCGCCCAGACCTCAAGTTCGCGGTCTGCCATGGTGTCGCGCACGTGGGGCACCGTCGTGCGGGCGGTGACGGCCCAGTCCATCTTCCGCACGTCGTCCTGACCGGGTTGGTAGACGCGGGCGTCGTTCGTGTCGGAGCCGGGGCCGGGCAACAGGCCGAGGTGGTCGCCGTGGAGGAACCCCTCGAGGCGCCGGACGATGGTCAGCTCGAGACGACGCAGCGCCGCCTCCGGGGCGAGCCGGTTGAGCGGGATGGTGGGGCCGGTGGGCGGGCGCAGCACGGACCACTCGGCGCCGGACGCGTCGGGCACGGCAATCGGCGGACCCTGCGGGGATCCGTCGTAGCTGAATGCCGGCCTGGCCACAGGGGCTCCTTAGCTGCGGCCGGGCTGGTGCGCGTGCTGTTCGTGCGCAGCCTGACGCTGCTGCTCGTTCCACACGGGCGTCGGCGCGGGGACCATCGCGAGGATCCGGTCCACCACGTCGGTGGTCAGCACATTGTCGGCGACGGCGTCGAAGCCCAGCACGATGCGGTGGGCCATGACGTCCTTCGCGACGGCCTGCACGTCGGTGGGCAGCACATAGTCGCGACCGTTGATCAGCGCGAGCGCACGCGACGCCGCCACCAGGCCGAGCGTCGCACGGGGCGAGCAGCCGATCTGGATGACGCCCTCAAGGTCTGGCATGCCGAACTCGGCCGGCGTCCGCGACGCGAGCACGAGCCGCACGATGTACTCGGCGACCAGGTTGTGCACGAAGGTGTTGGACGCCATGTCCTGCAGGTGGCGCACCAAGGTGGGGTTCAGCACCTGCGACGCCTCCGGCGGGCTCACCGACATGCGACGGAGAATCTCCAGTTCCTCGTTGCCACGGGGGTAGGGCACATCTACCTTGACGAGGAAGCGGTCGCGCTGAGCCTCGGGCAGCGGATAGACGCCCTCCGATTCGACGGGGTTCTGGGTGGCGATGACGATGAACGGCTTGGGCGCCGGGTAGGTCTTGCCGCCGATGGAAACCTGCTTCTCGGCCATCAGCTCGAGCATCGCGGACTGCACCTTGGCGGGCGCACGGTTGATCTCGTCGGCGAGCACGAAGTTGACGAAGACGGGGCCGAGCTCGATCTCGAAGGATTCGTTCTTCGCGGAGTAGATCCGGGTGCCGACGATGTCTGAGGGCACAAGGTCTGGGGTGAACTGCACGCGGGCGAAATCGCCGCCGACGACGGTGGCGAAGGAGCGCACGGCGAGCGTCTTCGCGACGCCAGGAACGCCTTCCAGAAGACAGTGGCCCTTGGCCAACAGCGCCACCATGAGCTGCTGCACCATGTGCTCTTGGCCGACGATGACCCGCTGCACTTGGCTGATGGCTTGCCCGAGCAGCCTGGCGGCGTCGGCCACGCTGTCTGGCAGCTTGGTGTCGTCTGGCGTCACAGTCACGAGTTTCCTCTTATCTTCAGGGGACCCGCCCCAACGATAGCGCCACGCTGAGCCGAGGCCGGGAGCGTGAACGATGCTTGCACGATGTGGTTCGATGGTAGTCGTGAGCAACAACGGTGACGGCGGCCATCAGGCACCCCTGGCGGCGCATCACCCCTTGCGCGACGACGATCCGGTCAAGGTGAACTCGTTCTGGCTGGACTCGCGGCTCACCGCCTCCCCCGCCGGCACGGTCTATTCGGCCCATGAAGACGACGGCGATTCCGTCATGCTGATGCTGCTGAGCGCCGGTGCGGCCGCAGACTCAGCCGCACGCGCCCGGTTCGCCGGCGAGATCAACTCGATGCACATCGACACCGTGGTGGCGCGCGGCGGCGAGGGCCAATCCGACGGCCTGATGGGTGTCCGCTACCGCGACGACGATCACCCCGAGCTCCCCCAGTTGGCGGCTCACGCACCGTGGGCGGCCTTGGCGTTCGACGGCTCGCTGCGGGCCGTCGAGGAGGCAGACCGCGTGCTCACCGCCGTCGATCTGTCCCGCACGCCTCCGCTGAGCGAGCCCGCGGGTCCGGCTTACAAGCTGCACTGGATCAACGACACGGCGCCGGGGACGACGCGCTCATGGCCTCTGGGCTGGCCGCACCGCACAGACCGCGCCGGATGGATCACGGTGCTGGTCTCATTCCTTCTCATGATCCTGCTGACGGCTCTGGCACTGCTGCTCGCCATCTTGCTGTTCCAGAACCAGCCGCTGGTGAACGCGCCGCAGCCCATCCCGTCGCCCGCCAGTGGTTCGGGCTCCGGCTCGGGCGAGCCGCAGTCCGGGTCGCCGTCGGAAAGCGGCAGTCAAAGTGGGAGCCCGATCGAGTCGCCCGGCGACGGCGGCGGTCCGTACTCGCATTCGCCGTCGATGAACGTGCCCGACGGCGACGAATCCGGCCCGGGCGCGCCGTCGCCCAACCGCAGGCTTTAGCCACAAGGATTGTCCGCGGTCTGCGCGTCCGTGGCAGACTATGCGGGCCGGGGCGTTAGCACAGCCGGTTAGTGCAACGGACTCATAATCCGTGGGTCGCGGGTTCGAGCCCCGCACGCCCCACCCAAAGTGTCTTACGGGAACACGCGACATGCGTAGGTTCGTCGTGTTCGTGTTCCGCCCCCTTGCCTTCGTCGTCGCCGTCTGCGTGGGCTTCGCGGATGATGGTGGCGAACGGCTCCGCGAGTCGC
>DYZF01000126.1 GCA_020741375.1 Tessaracoccus flavescens | reverse complement strand
CGGCGAGTTCGAGGAGCGGCTCAAGGCCGTCCTCAACGAGATTCGCGACGCCGAGGGCCAGGTCATCACCTTCATCGACGAGCTGCACACCGTCGTCGGCGCCGGCGCGTCCGGTGAGGGTGCGATGGACGCGGGCAACATGCTCAAGCCCATGCTCGCCCGCGGTGAGCTGCGCATGATCGGCGCCACCACGCTCGACGAATACCGTGAGCGGATCGAGAAGGATCCGGCGCTCGAGCGTCGCTTCCAGCAGGTGTACGTGGGTGAGCCGACGGTGGACGACACCGTCGCGATCCTGCGCGGCCTGCGCGAGCGCTACGAGGCGCACCACAAGGTCCGGATCACCGATTCGGCCCTCGTCGCCGCCGCGGCTCTGTCCGACCGCTACATCACGTCGCGACAGCTGCCCGACAAGGCCATCGATCTGATCGACGAGGCCGCGTCGCGCCTGCGCATGGAGATCGATTCCTCGCCGGAGGAGATCGACATGCTGCGCCGCGACGTCGACCGCATGACGATGCAGCAGTTCCACCTCGAGAAGGAGGACGACGACGCGTCCCGCGAACGACTCGCTGCACTGCGCGCTGAGTTGGCCGACGCCCAGGAGAAGCTGCGCGGGCTGGAGGCCAGGTGGGAGTCCGAGAAGTCGGGCCTCAACCGGGTTGGCGACCTGAAGGAGCGCATCGACCAGCTCCGCGTCGAGGCCGACAAGCTGCTCCGCAGTGGCGACCTCGAGGGCGCGTCCAAGATCACCTACGGCGACATCCCCGAGGCGGAACGTCAGCTGGCCGAGGCCGAGGAGACCGACGCCCAGCCGTCGATGGTGTCCGAGGAGGTCAGCTCCAGCGACGTGGCCGAAGTGGTTGCGGCATGGACCGGCATCCCGGTCGGCCGCATGCTGGAGGGCGAATCGGAGAAGCTCCTACACATGGAGGAGCGCCTCGCTGCCCGCCTCATCGGTCAGCACGAGGCCGTTCGTGCGGTGTCGGACGCTGTTCGTCGCTCGCGGGCAGGGATCTCGGACCCCAACCGGCCCACCGGCTCCTTCCTTTTCCTCGGCCCTACGGGCGTGGGTAAGACGGAGCTGGCGAAGTCGATGGCCGATTTCCTGTTCGACGACGAGACCGCCCTGGTGCGCATCGACATGAGCGAGTACTCCGAGAAGCACTCGGTGGCGCGCTTGGTGGGTGCCCCTCCCGGCTACGTCGGCTACGAAGAGGGCGGTCAGCTCACCGAAGCCGTTCGTCGTCGTCCTTACTCCGTCGTCCTGCTCGACGAGGTGGAGAAGGCGCACCCGGACTTGTTCAACATCCTGCTTCAGGTGCTCGACGACGGTCGCCTCACCGACGGTCAGGGCCGGACGGTCGACTTCCGCAACACCCTGCTGATCATGACCTCCAACCTGGGGTCGCAGTTCATGGCCGATCAGGCGCTCTCCCTTGAGGAGAAGCGCAACTCGGTGATGGGTGTTGTGCGGCAGGCGTTCCGGCCTGAGTTCCTCAACCGGCTCGACGAGGTGGTGCTGTTCGAGGCGCTGACCGCCGACGAGCTGGCCAAGATCGTCGACATCCAGCTGGCGCGTCTGAACCGACGGCTGGAGTCGCGGCGAATCGTGGTGGAGGTGTCGGAAGCGGCAAAGGCATGGTTGGGCGAGGTCGGCTTCGACCCGGTCTACGGTGCACGTCCGCTGCGTCGTTTGGTGCAGACGACGATCGAGGACCGCTTGGCGAAGGGCCTGCTGTCCGGCGAGATCGTCGACGGTCAGACGGTTCGCTTCGACCGGACCGACGACGGAATCGGCCTGGCGTCGTAACCGCGGGGCGCCGCGCCCGCCGCTGCCCCACAAGTTGAGCACTAATTAAGGCTCGATCCGCGACACGCCGACGATGTCGGGCGTGTCGGCCGTTGAGCCTTAATTAGTGCTTGTTCCACAGCAAGCGCGAACTGCCCGCCGAGAGCCAAGAGTGGGGCGGGGATGGGGTCTTCGCGGTGGGTCGGGCGTTGGGGCGTTCGCGCGCGCGTTAAGCGCGTGAACAGCCCCTGGGCGAGAAGGCCCCATCCCCGTCACACTCGTCGCAACCAAGGTCCACAGACAAACCCACGAGATTTCGATACGCCCGGCGCTCCGCGCGCGGGCTACTCCATCAGCGTAGGGGTGCGCCCGGCGACTGCGTCGCGCGGCTACTCAACGGAAGGGCCCTTCGTCAGCACGCTGCGCGCGCTGCTCAGGGAGTGATCAGGGCTGGAGTCGGTGCGTGCGCCACCCGCTGCCGTGGCGGTGATACACCACGCGATCGTGGAGCCGGCTCGGCATCCCCTGCCAGAACTCGATCCGCGCCACGTCGATCCGGTAGCCGCCCCAACCCGGCGGGCACGGCACGTCCTGGCCCTCGAAGCGCCGCTCCATCTCGGCCTCCGCCTCCACCAGCTGCTGCCGCGACCCCAGCGGCGACGACTGCGCCGACGCCCACGCCCCGATCTGGCTGGCCCGCGGCCGCGTCGCGAAATAAGCCTCCGACTCGGCCTGCGGGATCCGGTAAGCCGTACCGGTCGCGCGGATCTGCCGCATCAGCGTCGGCCACCAGAACGAAGCCGAGACCTTCACGTTGGCCGCTATCTCCTGCCCCTTGGCGGAGATGTAGTTGGTGAAGAACACCAAGCCTCTCGGCGACGCCTCCTTCAGCAGCACGATCCGCGCGTGCGGCTGGCCCTCAGCGTCGACGGTGGCGAGCGTCATCGCCGTCGGTTCGGCTTCGCCGCTGGCGACGGCGTCGTCAACCCACCTGTCGAACAACCGCCAGGGCTCATCGAGGAGAGGAATCTCGTCGCCGGTGTAATCGCGTCGGATGTCGTGCAGGTTCGCCATGCCCCTGAGGCTACGCCGTCGCCCCTGCCAGTTCGCGTCGGGATATCCATGGCGGCCACTCCTGCCATATGTGGCAGGAGTCGCTGTCTACATGGATATCGTTGCGGCAACCGCGAGGTGCCCGGCCTGGAAGGGCGGGGTGTGAGGTCAGGAGGTCCGATGGTCCGCAGGCTCGAGAACAACATGGGCCCCGACGCGATGCGCGCCGCCACCGGCCGCGACCACGAACAATGGCGCGCCCTCCTCACCGACGCCGGAGGCGTGGAGCTCAGCCACAGCGAGATCGCGAGACTCCTCGTCGACGAGCACGGCGTCGATCCATGGTGGGCGCAAGGCATCACCGTCGACTTCGAGCAGGCCTGCAAGGGCCGGTTGCCGGGGCAGCGCGCCGACGGGACGTTCGCCGTCGCCCGCACCGCCACCCTCGACGACGGACCCATCGAGGCGCTCATCCGCGTCCAGCTCGAGATCAGCGCCCGACACGGCCAACCGCAAGGGCAGAACCTCGACGCGAAGATGCCGGTGTTCCGATGGCGGCTCGACGACGGCACCCGCCTGCAGGCCGCGGCGCAGTCGTCGAACAAGTCGGGGACGCCGATCAACGTCACGTGGGAGCGGCTCCCCAGCCCGGAGGCCATGGAATCTGCCCGCGAGCAGATCAACGAGATCTTCGAGGGGGCGTCACGGTCGCGGCCGGAGGTGGTGCGCGATGTCGCCGACGGAGCCACCACCGACGGCTAGCTCCCTGCCCAGCGCGTCGCCCCGCTGGTAACTTTGACTCATGGAGTCGGACAACCTGCGCATCGGTGATCGCGAGCGCGACGAAGCGATCTCGTACCTGCGCGAGCACTTGTCGACGGGGCGGCTCGATTCGCTGGAGTTCGACGACCGGATGTCGAAGGCGCTGGAGGCTCGCACCCGCACAGACCTGCTCGCCCTGTTCAACGATCTGCCCAGCCCGAAGCCGATGCCCGCGGGGCCGTCGCCGGTGCAGCCGCAAGCCGGATCACCGTCGTACCCGACGCCGACGCCCTACTCCGCACCCAGCCCGTACCAACCCGAAGGCCCCTACCCGGCGCAGTATGGGAACAACCCCTACGGCACCTCGCCGTATGACGCGGCCAACCCGTATGGCGCCCAGGATTCCTACGATGCAGCCAACCCCTATGGCCCGGCGCCGTACGCGCCCAGCCCCTACGACACCGGCGCCTACCAACCCGTCCCCTACGCCGGGACGGGCGACGAACCTCGGGCCACCCCGCCGCAGACGCCGTGGTACGCGCAGTGGTGGATGCTCTTGGCCGCCATCGGCGTGAGCGCCGTGACCGGCGCCCGTCTAGGTCTGCTAATCCCGCTGATGGCGCTGTGGATCTGGGTGATCTACCCGCAGATCGCGAAGAACCAGACGCGGCAGCCAGTGGCGCCGCCGCAGCCGGTGCGCGCGCTCGGCTACTTGGAGCGCGAAGAGGTGCTGAAGGAGTTGCGAGCAGGGCGCAAGATCCACGCAATCAAGCGCTACCGCGAGTTCACCAACGCGGACTTGAGGTCGGCGAAGGATGCCGTGGAGCGCATGTCGCGGCAGGTGGGCTTCTAAGCCTCTGTGGTGCCCACCACAACGGTGAGTTCGTCCGAGGCTGGGAGCGACCAATCGGGCTCGTCCTCGCCGATCTCCCAGCTGGGCTCGGTGTAGTGGTTCAGCGAACCCAGCCGCCCGTCCTCGACGATCAACTCGACGATGTGCGTGCGGTCGTCGCGCTCAAACTCCGCCCGGACCGGGAACACGTAATCCTGGATGAGCGCGAGTGGGGCGTCGCCGTCGGGTACGAAGTACAGCGAATCGCCGTCCTCCACCATCAGCGTGTGCTCCATTTGGGCGCGCAGCTCGTCCGAGCCGTAGCCGTCGATGCCGTCGAACAGGCTGGTGAGCAGGCCGCGGACGTGGTCTGACAGCTCCAAGGGGGTGCCGCCGTCGATCACGTCGGAGGACACTAGGCCGGAGGCCTTCCGATCGAGGAGGGACATGCCCAGCGAGGTCGCGGCCGCGATCAGCGCGAGCCAAACGCGAGGGTTGCGCTTGTCGACCTTCTCCACCAACCGCATCGACCACGCGTCCGACTTCGTCAGAAGATCTTGAGCGCCGTACGTTGCGCCGGCTAGGCCGACGGCCACGCCGGCCTTCGTCTCTGGCAGCACATCGTCGGACCCCGCGGTGATCTCCCACGCCGTCACGCCCGCCATCGTCAACCAGTAGGCGTGCTTGCGCCAACCCGACTGCTTGTTCGGATCGATCAGGGTCAGCCCACCCCACGCGGCGGCGCGGGCAACGGCCAGCGGCAGCGACGGGCGGGGGCGGCTGTACTCGACGCCGGTTGAATCGAAGTGCGCGGCTCCAAGGATGTGGTTCATGGCATTCAGCCTACGGCCGGACGCAGCTCCAGCAATCGGCCTCCGGTCCCGTCTTCGAGAACCCAGATGGCACCGTCGGGTGACTCGGCGACCGCGCGGATACGCGCCCCCATGTCCCACTTCTTCGCCTCGGCCGCGGTTTCGCCGTCGAGGTCGACGCGGAACAGGGCCTGCCCGGCCAAGGCGCCGACGAACGCGTCGCCCTTCCACGCGGGGAAGAGGTCGCCCTGGTAGATCATCAGTGAGCCGGGAGCAGTCTTCGGACCCCACCACACCTTGGGCGCTTCGAAGCCGTCGCCCTCGGTGTGATCCGGGATTTCGCCGCCGCCGTAGTGCGAGCCGTTCGACGCGGCCGGCCAGCCGTAGTTGGCGCCGGGTTTGATGAGGTTCAGCTCGTCGCCGCCTTCGGGGCCCATCTCGATGCCCCAGAGGCGGCCGTCGGCGTCGAACTCGAGCCCGAGCACGTTGCGGTGGCCGATGGAGTAGAACTGCTGGGCGGCGGGGGAGTCCTCTTGGAAGGGATTGTCGGCGGCGGGTTGGCCGTCGAGGGTGAGGCGCAGGATCTTGCCCAGCGTGTTGTCCATCTCTTGGGCGGGCTCCATCTTCTGGCGGTCGCCGGAGCTGACGAAGAGGTACTCGCCCTGAATCGCGAGGCGATGGGAGAAGTGACCGTTGCCGCTCACTTTGGGCGTCTGCTGCCAGATCGGGGTGACGTTGCTGAGGGCGGCGGCTTCCACGTCGAGGGTCGCGGTGCCCACGACGGCGCCCTTGCCGCCGTCGCCGGCTTCCACCCAGCTGAGGTAGACGGTGCCATCCTGCTCGAACGTGGGGCCGGGGATGATGTCGCCGAGACCGCCTTGGCCGCCGGCCGCGACCTCCGGCACTCCGGTGACCTCGCGCACGCCGCCGGCGTCGCGGAGCTTCATCGTGCCGGGCCGCTCGGTGATCACCAGCGCCTCGGTGCCGGGGAGGAACGACATGGCCCAGGGCTCGTCGAACTCTTCGTGGGCGGTGATGTCGATCTCGTGGTCGGCCGCGGCGGGGGTGTCGGTGGCGGTTTCCGACGGCGATGCTTGGGTTTCGCTCGGCGTCGGATCCGCTGAAGACTCGGCCGTAGAGGGGGACGGGGACGGTGTGGCGGCGGAGGTCGACGGGGCTGAGGTCGGTGTCGTGGGCTCGGATTCCGGCCCGCTGCACGCGGCGAGCAGAGTCAGTGACGTCAGGCTGGCGAGGGCTGCGGGGACGAGCTTTCTCATGGGTCGACGCTACCGGACTAGGCCAAACGCTCACCGCTCCTCAACGTGACACCTCCCCTGCCAGACCTTGGAACGCGACGACGCAAGCGCTCAGGCCAAGAGTGGGGCGGGGATGGGGCCTTCGCGGTGGGTCGGGCGTTGGGGCGTTCACGCGCGCGATAAGCGCGTGAACAGCCCCTGGGCGAGAAGGCCCCATCCCCGCCACGCTCGCCCCAACCACGGTCCACAGACATACCAGCCCACGAGATTTCGATACGCCCGGCGCTTCGCGCGCGAACTACTCAATCACCGGAGGCGCCGACGCGCATCCAGGCCTCGCCGCGGGCGCGCAGCCCAAGTGTCACCGCGCGGGCGCCCATGAAGCCGACCGTGAACGCCACCCACAACCACACCATCGCTGGGAGCCCCGACGGCAGCATGAACGCAGCCAGCGCCAGCGGCGCGTACACCACCAACGTGATCAGCCCCGCCTTCGCCAAGTAGGCGCCGTCGCCGGCGCCGATGAGGACGCCGTCGAGCAGGTAGACGAACCCCGCCAACCCCAACGTGATGCCCACGATCAGCAGCAACCACGTCACGTAGGTCTGCACCTCCGCGTCCGTGCTGAAGAACGCCGCGATGGGAGAGCGGGCCAAGATCGCGACCAGACCCAATACCAACCCGGCGCCCACCGACCAACGGGTCATCAGCCGCGTCGACGCCCGCGCCTCGTCAACATCGCTCGCACCCAACGATGTCGCGATGACCGTCTGCCCAGCGATCGCCAAGGCGTCGAGCGCGTAGGCCAGCAAGTTCCACACGTTCATCGTGATGTGGTGCGCCGCCAGCGCCGCGGCCCCTTGGCTCGCCGCGACATACGTCGTCACCAGAAGCGCGGCCCGCAGCGTCACCGTCCGCAGCCACAGTGGGAAGCCGACGCTCAAGCTCAGCATCATCCCCGACCACGACGGCGCCAGCCGCGCCCTCAACGGAACGGCCCGACGCGCCACCAGCGCGACCGCTGCCAAGCCCAGCAGCGTCTCCGCGAGCGCCGTCGCTACCGCCGCACCCGCGATCCCCATGTGCAGGCCGAACACGAAGCCGATGTTGAGCACCAAGTTGAGCGCTGCCACGGCGATCGACAGCACCAGCGGCGTCCGCGCGTCGGCCACGCCGCGGAACGTCCCGGTGGCCGCCAGCATCACCAGCATCCCGGGCAGCCCCGGCACGGACCAGCGCAGGTAGTCGACGGCGTATGGCAAGACGTCAGGAGTCGCGCCCAGCGCGCGTGAGAACTGCGGCGCGAACACCCACATGACCAGCGCCAACACCGCCCCCAGAGCTGCCGCGAGCCACATCGCTTGGATGCCCAGCTCCAGCCCGCGCCGTCGATGCCCCGCCCCCACGTGACGCGCGACCACCGCCGTCGACCCGTACGCCAAGAAGATGCACAGACCCACGACGGTGAGCAGCAGGCCCGAGCCGATGCCCAAGC
>DYZF01000125.1 GCA_020741375.1 Tessaracoccus flavescens | reverse complement strand
CCATTTGTAGAGGTCCATGTTGACGTGCAGACAGCCCGGCTGATCCAGTTCAGCCTGCCCTTCACGCGTGGGAACGAGCAGATTGAGCGGCTTGGCGGGTTCCGTGAAGAATCGAAAGGCATCGAAGTGGGAGCAGCGGCAACCGACCTCTTCGACGATGGCCGCCAGCTCGTCGGGAGGAAACCGAAGCTTGAGGTAGGGGTGGCGCGTCTCCCCCGGTTGGAGGCGGTACACCATGGCCCATTCATGCATTCCGAAGCACCCGAACCGAGGGGTGGCGGCGGCCGCCGCGGCGAGCAGACGATGCGCCGTCTGGAGCGTTCCCCCGCGCTTCTGCAGGAAAAGCTCAAGGTCAACCTCCGCTTCGGCATTGGCAAGCCGGTACAGCGGCCGCGACTCGTACTCCGGCGCGTCCAGCAGGGTGATGCCGACGCCGGGGTGCCACTGTGCGAGGTGGCTGGGGCGGAGGTTGTAGTAGTGGAAGAGGAAGTCGTCGATGGGGTGCTTCTCGCCACGGTCGCGGCGCCGGACGACGTCGGCCAACTCCTCTTCCACCTCGGCGCGGTGGGCTTCGGCGATGGGCGCCCAGGCGGCACGCTCGAGCCTCGTCACGGGTGGCCTCTGAGGCTTGCGCGTCTGGCGCGCCAGTCTGGGAGATACGTGTCCATCAGATGGTGGAACCGCGGCCCATGGCCGCGCTCATGCAGGTGCGTCAGTTCGTGCACCAGGACGTATTCAAGCGCCGCGATGGGGTGCTCGGCCAAGGCGAGGTTGAGCGTGATGACGGCGGTGCTGGTTTTGCAGGTGCCCCATCGGCTGGTCATGCGGCGCAACTTGAATGTGGAGGCCGATCGTCCGATCCTCGCGGCCCACTGTTGGTGGAGCGGCTCCAGGCGGTGGGTCAGTTCACGTCGATAAAGGTTGTCCAGCGCTCTGGCCCGCCCGGCTTCGTCCGGCGCGACGATGGAGATGACGCCGTCGTGCACGGTGGCGCTGGCCCTTGGGCCGTCGGCAACGCGAAGCTCATGCCAGGTGCCCCACAGCCGGGCGCGGCCGCCGTCAACGATGGGCTCCTTCACAGGAGCCGCCAGCCGAACCTTGGCCTGCGTGGTCAGGATCCACTGCCGGTGACCGGCGACGAAGGCCTCAATCGCTTCGTGGGGGACGTGCCACGGCGCAGAAACGGCGACCCTCCCGTCGGGCGTGACGCGGAGCCGAAGGTTCTTGATGTCCTTCTTCGTGAGCTCCGCGTCGATGCCCTGCACATGCAAGGGCTCGCTGCGGGAGGATCGCCGGTTCATGGTTCGAGATCTTAGGTGAGACCTCTGACAGGTTGTGCGCGGCTTACTTGGCCCCGCCGAAGAGCTTCGAGAACAGGCCGGTGGACGGCTCGTTGGCGTGGCCCTCGCAGCGCTGGTCCTTCGGGACTCCGCGGAAGACGCTATCGACGTGCTGGCCGCAGCCGGCCCAGGTGGTCTTTCCGCACTTCTTGCAGGTGACGGCGTAACACATGTTTTTTTCTCCTTTTTTTTCGTGGTGCGGCGGGTCAGGCCAGGGTGAGGAAGAGCTTTTCGAGTTCGTCGGCGGTCATGCCGTCGTGGGCGTTGCCGTCGCCGTCGGCGACGCAGTCCTTCATCGCGGAGGCGATGATGGCGAATCCGGCCCGGTCTAGGGCGCTGGAGACTGCGGACAGCTGCGTGACGACGTCGCGGCAGGAGCCGCCCTCTTCGACGACGCGGACCACCGCGTCGAGTTGGCCGCGCGCCCGACGGAGGCGGTTGAGGATCTTGCGCTGGGCCTCAGCTTCGTGTGCCATTCGGATTTCCTTAGTTCTCGGGGGCGGTCAGGACGTCGGCGGCACGGTCCCCAAGGACCGCCCGCAGGGTGAGCATGCCACCGGACATCGACGCGGAGTCGAAGCCCGCTTGGGCAAGGATGCGATGGGAGATGTGCGAGCGCACGCCGGACTGGCACAGCACCCGCACGGGGCGGCCGGCGGCAGCGTCGCGAACCTCGTCAAGCCGATCGCGCAGCTCGGTGTGCGCGATGTTGAGGGATCCCGGGATGTGTCCGGAGGCGTACTCCCCCGCTCCACGCGTGTCGAGGACCAGCGCCGAGTCCCGGACGGCGTCGAGATCGTGGGCATCCCAGAGGCGGACGGTGTCGGTGAGCAGGTTCTGGCCGATCATGCCGATGAAGTTCACCGGGTCCTTCGCCGAGCCGTAGGGCGGCGCGTAGGACAGATCGAGGTCGATCAGTTCGTCCACGGCAAGCCCTGCACGCAGCGCTGTGGCGAGCACGTCGATGCGCTTGTCGACGCCGTCGTTGCCAACCCCCTGGGCGCCAAGGAGGCGGCCGTCGGGCGCCATGTGCACCAGAAGGTGAACCTGCGTGGCGCCAGGGAAGTAGCCCGCGTGGTTGTTCGGGTGCAGGTGAAGCGTTTGGTACTCGATCCCCGCCGCGTCGAGACTGGCGCGGTTGGCCCCCGTCATGGCGGCGGTGAGCTCACCAACCCGGACGATGGCCGTCCCGACAGGCGCGGGGATGGCGCGGGCCGTCTCGGGGTTGAAGATGTGATCCGCGACGAGGCGACCTGCGCGGTTCGCCGGGCCGGCGAGCGGCACGGGACGGCGGATGCCGGTGACCGCGTCGGTGGAGACGACGGCGTCGCCGACGGCCCACACGTCGGGCACCGAGGTGCGGCCGTGCTCGTCGACGACGATTCCGCCACGCTCACACTCGATGCCGGCCGCCTCGAACTGGGCGGTGTCGGGGCGCACACCGACGGACATGACGATGAGGTCGGCCTCGATGCGCGTTCCGTCGCCAAGTACGACGACGTCGTGCTCGGAGCCATGTTCGATCTCGGTGGCGGCGACGCCGTCGCGCACGTCGATGCCGAGGCGGCGCAGCTCGTTCGTCACGAGGGTGGCCATCTCGGTCTCAAGCGGCGGGAGCACGTGTGGCGCCAACTCCACGACGGTGACCTGCATGCCCTCCTGGGCAAGCGCCTCGGCCGCCTCGAGCCCGATGAAGCCGGCGCCGAGCACCACAGCGCGGCGCGCCCCGCCGACCACGGACGCGCGCATGCGCAGGGCGTCGTCGACGGTGCGCAGCGTCATGATGCGCGGCGAGTCGACTCCTGGGATGGGCGGCTGAATAGCCTTCGCGCCGGGAGAAAGGACCAGCGCGTCGTAGGAGATCTCAGAGCGTCCATCAGCCGTGTTGACGAGGACGACCTTGCGCTGGGGATCCAGGCCGACGACGTCATGGCCGGTGCGGACGTCAAGGTTGAGCGAGGCCTTGAGCCCGGCCGGCGTCTGGACCAGCAGCTTGGATTCCTCGGTGATCTCCCCGCCGACGAAGTACGGCAGCCCGCAGTTGGCGAACGAGACGTGCTCGCCCCGCTCCAGGACGATGATCTCCGCCGACTCATCCAAGCGGCGCGCGCGTGCCGCGCAGCTCATTCCACCGGCGACTCCGCCCACAACAACTAGCTTCATCTGAAACCTCCTGGGCACGAGAATATACCCCCGGGGGTTTACTTCAAAATCGGTCTCCACAAGAACGTCAACAGACTGGGAACACAATTTTCCTAACTTCGCAACTCCAGTTTCATGAACAGAAGGCGAATAGGTAAGACTGTGGAATGTGCCCCCTGAGTTAGTAGTACTCGCGCTGGTGGTCGTCACCGCCCTCGCTTTCGATTTCACCAACGGTTTCCACGACACCGGCAACGCGATGGCCACCTCCATCGCCACCGGTGCCCTCAAGCCCAAGGTCGCTGTGACCCTCTCCGCGATCCTCAATCTGATCGGCGCCTTCCTCTCCGTGGAGGTCGCGCTCACCGTCACCAACGCCGTCGTCAACATCCAGGACAAGTCCGGCGCGCCACGTGCCGAACTGATCGCGGACGGCGGGATGGGGCTGCTGCTCATCATTCTGAGCGGTCTTGTGGGCGCCATCGTCTGGAACCTACTGACTTGGCTGCTGAGCCTGCCGTCCAGCTCGTCACACGCCCTCTTCGGCGGCCTCGTCGGGGCAACGATGGCCGGCTTGGGCGTCAACGGCGTCAAGTGGATGGGCGACGGCACCAAGCTCGACGGCGTCGTCGGCAAGGTGGTCCTCCCGGCACTCATGTCGCCGGTGATCGCCATCATCATCGCGTCGATCGGCACCTGGCTGGTGTTCAAGATCACCACGGGTGTCGCTGAGAAGTACCGCGAGTCGGGCTTCCGCTGGGGGCAGATCGGATCCGCCTCCCTCGTCTCCCTCGCGCACGGCACCAACGATGCGCAGAAGACCATGGGCGTCATCACGCTCGCCCTCATCGCCACCGGCGCCTGGACCGACCTCGAATCGGTCCCCTTCTGGGTGAAGCTCACCTGCGCTCTGGCCATCGCGCTCGGCACCTACCTCGGCGGATGGCGCATCATCCGCACCCTGGGCAAGGGGCTCGTCGAGATCAGCTCGCCTCAGGGCATGGCCGCCGAGTCGTCTTCCGCCGCCGTCATCCTGGCCTCCAGCCACCTTGGCTTCGCCCTCTCGACGACGCACGTCGCCACCGGCTCGATCCTCGGCAGCGGCGTCGGCCGCCCCGATGCGAAGGTCAACTGGCGGGTCGCTGGCCGCATGCTCGCCGCGTGGGCCATCACTCTCCCCTCCGCAGCTGTCGTCGGCGCAGTCACGTGGTTCATCGGCCACAGCATCGGCGGCATCCTCGGCGCCGTCGTCGTCTTCGCGATCCTGCTGGCGGCCTCCGCCTGGATGTACCTGCACTCGAAGAAGACCGAGATCGATCACAACAACGTCAACGACGAGTGGGTTGAGGAAGCCACCGGTCGCAAGCTTCCCTCGAAGGAGAAGGTGGCATGAACAACCTCTGGCTCGCTCTGGAGGGGGCACGCAACGTGCTCCTCGTCGGCCTCTTGCTGGGCGCCGGCCTGCCAGCGATCTTTTCACTGGGCATCAAGGCGCTGTCGTGGGGCTCCGGCAGCCTCGTCAACACCGACGACCACACCCCGCACATCGCAGGGCGCATCCTCGGCTATCTGTGCTTCGCGATCGTGCTGGGCGCCGTCGCGCTGGGCATCGGCGCCATCGTGGCGTCGGGCTTCGGCATGCGGCTGAGCTTCGACAACGTCATCCCGATGTTCGTCCCGAAGTAACCCATCGCCCTCGAAGCGACCGTCGGGATCCTCAGAACAAAGCAGAACCGGCGCTTGG
The DNA here is from genome assembly GCA_020741375.1 of Tessaracoccus flavescens. GTDB lineage: Bacteria > Actinomycetota > Actinomycetes > Propionibacteriales > Propionibacteriaceae > Arachnia > Arachnia flavescens_A. The sequence goes on along the minus strand of DYZF01000125.1, from coordinate 2,823 downwards.
TTTTCACCAAGCGCCGGTTCTGTTGTGGAGCTAAGGGGATTCGAACCCCTGGCCTCTTCCATGCCATGGAAGCGCGCTACCAACTGCGCCATAGCCCCAGCGTCACCTTGCGGCGACTCGGAAGACTTTAGCGCAACTCTGGCCCCGATGAGAAATCGGGGTCAGGCTACGCTCGTCCGCCGATCTAGTGGCCCTCCCCCATGAGGAATCTGGCCAATGCCGCGACCCCGAACTCGTCCTTCGTCTTCGCAGTATCGGCCGGCTCGACGCCGACCTCGCGCAGCGCTGCGGCCGTCTCCTGATCCCAGGCCAGCACCGCGACCTCGTCGCGGTGGCCGAGTAGATTCTGGTAGGCCGAAGCGAGCGACGGCTGCGACAGCAGGACCGCCTGCCAGGCGCCGTCGTTCCACATCTGGCTGACACGAGGATCCAGTTCCTTCACGTCGGCCATCGTGTACACCTCGAGGCGGATGACCTCGTAGCCCTTGTTCCGAAGGCCTTCCTCGAGCTTGGTGGACAGCTGGTCGGGGCCGACGATGACGACCGTCTCCTGGCCCTCGGCGTTCGGGAAGACCTCGACGAGGCTCTGGGAGCTTGCCGTGCCCTCAGGGCTCAGGTCGACGGTGATGCCGCCGTCCTCGAGCGACTGGCGGGTGGTCGAGCCCATGGCAGCGATCTTGCGGCCCTCAGGCAGGTCCCAGCCGCGCTCACGCAGCGCCCAGACCGTTTGGGCAGACGGGAAGACGATCCAGTCACCCTCGGCGAGGCGGTTGTCGGCGGGAAGGAGTTCGGCTTCCTGCAAGGAGATGCAGTCGACGCGCAGGCCGTTCTTGCGCAGCGCCTGCGACAGACGCCCTTCCTGACGCGGCAGGAGGACGCGGATGCGATCGTCGTTCGGGTTCTCGATGAACGGCGACTCGTCGTCGTGCTCCACCGACAGCTTCAAGCCGGCGATCTCTTCGTCGGAGAAGAACCGCTGAGCGTTGCGCTGCTTCAGCGCCTCGGCGACGTTCGCGCCGGTGCGGTTGGCGTGGTACAGCGACGTCGGCAGGCCGACCTCGAGGACGTGGCGCTTGGTGCCGTCGATGGAGTACACGCCGGCCTTCAGCGAGAGGATGCCGCGACGGAACGCGTGTGCGCCGACGGGAGCCACGTACTTGGTGCCCAGCTCGGTCAGCACGGCGCGCTCCGCGTCCACGCAGATTCGGGTTTCGACGTCGTCGAACGGCTCAAGCGCCTCGATGACGTCGGTGCGAGACGCGAGGCATTCTAGGGCCAGGCCGCCCTGGCCGGGGGCCGGGAGGATCGGCAGGTACTCGGCGGCTCGTTCTTCAAGGCCGAGATCCTGCAGCGCGGTGGCGGAGACGACGACACCGTCGAGGTCGCCGGGCTCGAGGCGACGCAGGCGGTCCACGAACGGGCCCGCGACATCGACGAAGGTGAGGTCTGGGCGCAGCGCGCGCAACTGGGCGATCCGGCGCAGCGAGGTGACGCCAATCCGCGACCCCCGAGCCTGCGAGGCCAGCGGGTGTCCGTTGCGGGTCACCAGAACGTCACGCCAGTCGTAGCGCTTGAGGACGGCCGGGATGACGAGATCGTCGGGCTTGTCCGTCAGCGGAATGTCCTTGCAGCTGTGGAACACCACGTCCACGGAGCCGTCGTAGAGTGCCTGCCGCAGTTCCTTCGCGAACACGCCAACCGAGTAGTTGTCCGGCATGTGGTGGGTTTCGGACCCCGAGGTCTCGATCGTCACCACTTCCACATCGACGCCACCGTCGCGCAGCAGCGCTGCGATCTTCTCAGAACGTGCAAGCGCGAGAGCGGAACCGCGCGTACCCAACCGAAGCTTCACCGTTGATCCTCCTAGAGTCTGGGCCTAGCTTCTCATGAATGCGCAGCGGCTCGCGCCGCCGTTGGCAACGCGTCCGCGATCCGGGCCATTGCGGAGTCGTCGTGCGCCGCCGACAGGAACCATGCCTCGAAGGCCGACGGAGGCAGGTAGACGCGCTGGTCCAGCAGCGAATGGAAGAACCGCGAGAAGGCCTGCGTGTCCTGGGCCTTGGCGTCGTCGAAGTTGCGGACGGCGCCGTCGCGGAAGAACACCGAGAAGAGATTTCCGGCGCGCTGGATCACGTGCGGCACCGACGCAGCCGTCAGGGCCTCCGCGATCAGCGCCTGCAGTTCGGCGGAGCGACGATCGATGTGCGCGTAGACGGCGTCGTCGGCCAACCTCAGGGTGGTCAGGCCTGCCGCAGTCGCGAGCGGGTTACCGGAGAGTGTGCCGGCTTGGTACACCGGTCCGACGGGGGCCAGCAGCTGCATCAGGTCGGCGCGACCGCCGAGCGCGGCCAGCGGCATGCCGCCGCCGACCACCTTCCCGAAGGTGAGGATGTCGGGTTCGTAGCCGCCCTCATGCCCCAGCCAGCCGGCCGGGCCGACGCGGAAGCCGGTCAGCACCTCGTCCAGGATCATCAGAGCGCCGTGGCGTTCGGTGATCTGACGGATGGTGGCGTTCCACTCGGCGTCCGGTCCGATGACGCCCATGTTGCACGGCGCACCCTCGGTGATGACGGCGGCGATCTGATCGCCCACCTCGTCGAAGACCCGGGTGAGGGCGGCCACATCCTGATAGTCGACGACGATTGTGTCGCCGGCCGCTGCGGCCGTCACGCCCGACGATCCAGGAAGGCCCTGCGTGGCAACGCCACTGCCGGCGGCGGCGAGCAGCGCGTCGGAGTGGCCGTGGTAACAGCCGGCGAACTTCACGATCTTGTCGCGACCGGTGGCGCCTCGCGCCAGCCGGATCGCGGTCATCGTCGCCTC
>DYZF01000124.1 GCA_020741375.1 Tessaracoccus flavescens | reverse complement strand
ACCTCATCGAGGGCTGCGGCGTCGGACACGTAGGTGTAATGGACTGCGTAGTACGTCATGGCACCCCACCATATTTGGCTGGGCTAGCGCTCTAGGCGTAAAATGAGCGTTTGGTACTACCATCCGCAGCGCATTCGGCGCCGTGGAGCCTGACAGATTGAGAGTACATGGCGAAGAAAGAAGGAGCCCTGGAGCTCGAGGGCACCGTCGTCGAGGCCCTGCCCAACGCGATGTTCCGCGTCGAGCTGGCCAATGGTCACAAGGTCCTGACGACCATCAGTGGCAAGATGCGCCAGCACTACATCCGTATCCTGCCCGCAGACCGAGTCGTGGTTGAGCTGTCTCCCTACGACCTGACGCGTGGCCGCATCGTTTACCGTCACAAGTGAGCCTCGCGGCTGATGCCGCGGCCACTGCACATCTGGGCGTCGCCCGGTCCCTCGGACCGCGCGGCGCCTTTTTGCATGTCGCGGCTCTTCCGCCGGTTGAGGCGCCCGCGCCCCTTCCGCTGATTGAGTAGTCCGCGCGCGGAGCGCCGGGCGTATCGAAATCTCTTAGGCTGGTTTGTGGACTGGCCGTGGTTGGGGCGAGTGTGACGGGGATGGGGCCTTCTCGCCCAGGGGCTGTTCACGCGCTTATCGCGCGCGTGAACGCCCCAACGCCCGACCCACCGTGAAGGCCCCATCCCCGCCCCACTCTCGATCTTCTCGTGCAGGCCGCGTACCTCTGGCTCCTCAACGACGCTCCTACAGGCCGCACCCGGCGGGCAGTCCCTACCCCGGGCGGCACGGGATTTCTATACGCCCGGCGACTACGTCGCGCGGGCTACTCAATCAGCGGAGGGTGCGCCCTTCGTCGTCGGCGCGCGACTCCGTCGCGGCGTGCTGCTCAGTGAGCGTTGTGCCGTGAGCGCTACGCAGGGGGTCAGGGAGCGGGGGAGTAGTGGGACCTCGGCTTGGTGGCGGTGTTCCACTCGCTCATCCACTCGGGGACGACCCGGTCGGCCGGGTGCTCCCCGATCAGCGCGATCAACTCGTCGTGGCTGACGCTGCCGCCGGAGCGCTTCAGGAAACGCGCCCGGATCACGGCCTCGGCGTGCACGGTGTCGCCGACGACGAACGCCTGCTCCATGTAGATCCAGGAGCCGTCGATGCCGACGAAGCGCGTGTACAGATCGAACTTCTGCCACGGGTTGAGGGAGCGCCGGTACGAGATCGTCTGCCCTGCGACGACGGGGAACCACCCTGCCTTCGTGAACTTGCCCCACATGCCCGAACGGAGCATCAGGTCCAGCCTGCCGAGATCCATGAGCGTCAGGTAGCGGCCGTTGTTCATGTGCCGCAGCACGTCGAGGTCCGTCGGCATCACCCGAAACGGCGTCCGTGCCGTCTCCCACGGCGACATCTTCGGCCGAAACAGCACGTACACCCGCAGCAGCAGCAAGCGCAGGTACAAGTTCATCCAGATCCCCTTCGTCCGGCGGGAAGTAGTGGTCGATCGCGGCGGGCGGGAGCACGTCGATGTGTCCCCTTCCGTCCTGCGGAGAGTAGCGGCTGAACGCGGGGGAGGGAACCTGTTCGCGATTTGGGAAGTCATGGGGGCGTGGCGTAGAGTTGTGCGTCGGTCCTCTGTGTCCGGACACATGTTTGTGCCCGTCGCTGGAGACCGAACTCATCCACCACAAGATTGGGTGCGCCCACGCGCCCAGTCGCCGATTGAAAAGGTTGCTCGAATGAAGGTTCAGCCGAGCGTCAAGAAGATCTGCGACAAGTGCAAGGTCATCCGCCGGCACGGTCGTGTGATGGTGATCTGCGACAACCCGCGCCACAAGCAGCGCCAGGGCTGATCCTGGGCCTCGGTTGGGGCCCTGGTAGCAGAACACCGCGGTGAGGGATACGTCCCAAGCCGCCGACAACTGAAGCAACGTGATCGCAAGGATCCCTCGGGATTCCCACCCTTGGACGAAGGCCAAGGCCTCGCCGGTGCAGACAGAGAAAGCACCACAGGCGGCGGGGACGCGTCACGCCACACACCTTCGCGGTTCACAACCGGGCTCTAATCAGCTTTGAACCGAAACTTTAGAAAGGTACCGCCTGATGGCACGCCTAGTTGGTGTTGACCTCCCGCGCGAGAAGCGCCTTGAGGTTGCACTCACCTACATTTTCGGCGTCGGGAAGACCCGCGCCGCCGAGACCCTCGCCGCCACCGGAATCAGTGGCGACGTCCGTGTCCACCAGCTCACCGACGATCAGCTCGTTGCGCTGCGCGACCACATTGAAGGCAACTACGAGATCGAGGGTGACCTCCGCCGTACCGTTGCCTCCGACATTCGCCGCAAGGTCGAGATCGGCAACTACCAGGGCCGTCGCCACCGCAGTGGTCTGCCGGTTCGTGGTCAGCGCACGCGTACCAACGCGCGCACCCGCAAGGGCAAGAAGAAGGCCGTCGCTGGCAAGAAGAAGGCGCGCTGACCCTCGGGTTAGTGACCTCTTAACAGGACACAGGAGAGAAAGACTTTATGGCTACTGCAAGCCGCAAGGCGGCCGCCAAGACCAAGGTGCGCCGCAAGGAAAAGAAGAATGTGCTCGCCGGCCAGGCGCATATCAAGAGCACCTTCAACAACACCATCATCTCGATCACCGATCCCACCGGTGCCGTGATCTCGTGGGCCTCCGCCGGCACCGTCGGCTTCAAGGGCTCCCGCAAGTCGACCCCGTTCGCCGCTCAGATGGCCGCTGAGGCCGCTGGCCGCCGCGCCATGGAGCACGGCATGAAGCGCGTCGACGTGTTCGTCAAGGGCCCCGGCTCCGGCCGTGAGACCGCGATCCGTTCGCTCGGCGCCGTCGGCCTTGAGGTTGGCGCGATTTCCGACGTGACCCCGACGCCGCACAACGGCTGCCGTCCGCCCAAGCGTCGTCGCGTCTGATCGCCCGAGAGAGAATTAGAGGACTAGAAAAATGGCTCGTTACACCGGCCCTTTGACCAAGAAGTCTCGTCGTCTCGGGACCGACCTGGTTGGCAATGACAAGGCTTTTGAGCGCCGTCCGTACCCCCCGGGTGTGCACGGCCGCGGCCGCACCAAGGATTCCGAGTACTCGCTGCAGCTCAAGGAGAAGCAGAAGGCTCGTTACGCGTACGGCGTGCTCGAGAAGCAGTTCCGTCGCTACTACGAAGAGGCTGACCGTCACCCCGGCAAGACCGGTGACCGTCTGCTCCAGATTCTCGAGTCGCGTCTCGACAACGTCGTGTACCGCGCAGGCTTCGCGGCTACCCGTCGTCAGGCTCGTCAGCTCGTCGTCCACGGCCACTTCCTCGTGAATGGCCAGCGCGTCAACATCCCGTCGTACCGCGTTCGCGCCCACGACATCATTGACGTCGCTGAGAAGTCGATGAACCTGCACCCGCTGGTCGTCGCCCGTGAGACCCACGGTGAGCGTTCGGTTCCGGCATGGCTTGAGGCCCGCCCCAACCGCATGCGCATCCTCGTGCACCAGCTCCCCGTCCGCGAGCAGATCGTGGTGGACGTCCAGGAGCAGATGATCGTCGAGCTCTACTCGAAGTAACCCCTACGGCAGCGGGCCGGTCGCCATCGGCCGGCCCACTTCCACCCCGGTCAGTCAGACCACCTCTTTTCAGTTCGCACCTTCAAATAGCGGTTGGTGCGGGAAGGAACACACAATGCTCATCGCACAGCGTCCGATCCTCTCCGAGGAAGTCGTCTCCGAGTACCGTTCGCGGTTCATCATCGAACCCCTCGAGCCCGGCTTCGGCTACACCCTTGGTAACTCGCTGCGTCGCACCCTGCTGTCGTCGATCCCTGGCGCGTCGGTGACCAGCATCAAGATCGAGGGCAACCAGCACGAGTTCTCCACCCTGGAGGGCGTCGTCGAGGACGTCACCGAGATCATCCTCAACCTCAAGGGCCTCGTGCTCTCGTCG
>DYZF01000123.1 GCA_020741375.1 Tessaracoccus flavescens | reverse complement strand
AAGTTGGGCCTCACGCCCACCACCGGCGACGACGCCCCCACCGAGCCCCAACCGCACGCCGAGCCATCGGCCGGCCAGCCCATGTCGGAGCAGGATCAGATCCTGGCCCGCGTGGCCAGCGGCGAGCTGAGTGCCGAGGTTGCGGCCAAGCTGCTGGGCTGACCCGACACAACGAAAGGCCGCCTGCCCCCAAGTGGGGCGGCGGCCTTTCGCATGCCTTGTGAGTGGATGAACTACAGGGTTTCGACCTTGGTGACGACGACCATCAGTTCCTTGCCGTTGGGGGCGGTGTAGGTGACCTCGTCGCCCACCTTCTTGCCCAGCACGGCGGCGCCGAGGGGGGACTGCGGCGAGTACACGGATGTGTCCACCGAATCGTCGAGCCCGAGCACCTCGCGGGAACCGAGCAGGAAGGTGTCGGTGTCGTCCTCGTCGCCGTCGAACGCAACAGTGACCAGCTTGCCGGGGGCCACCTCGTCGGGGGCACCCTCGGGCTCGCCCACCTCGGCGCGACGCAGGATGTCCTCCAGCTGGCGGATTCGACCCTCCATTTGGCCCTGCTCTTCGCGGGCAGCATGGTAGCCGCCGTTCTCAGAGAGGTCGCCCTCTTCGCGGGCGGCAGCAATCCGGGCGCTCACTTCGGGGCGCCCGACGGTCTTCAGCTCGTCTAGTTCGGCCTCGAGCTTGTCGTAGGCCTCCTGAGTGAGCCAGACCACATCAGCAGAAGTTTCAGACATCCAGCAATCTTATCAGCCGGCCAGCCGGCAGGCGTCGATCGAAATGCTTGTGGCTTCCTTGATCGTCTTGAGGGTGACGTTGACGGCGGTGAGCTTCTCCGTACCGGGGCCCACTTCGACGGTGTCCTCGGCCACAGTCTCGTAGGACTGGGCCTGCGCGTAGACGCGGCATTCGACGGCGTCGCTGGGATCCTTGCGCTGCACGACGAGCTCGGCGGTCAACTCCGACGGGCTGGTCACCTCAAAGCCGCGCACCATCGCGACCACGGGGGGATTGGACCGCTCGAGGCCGCTGATGGCCACGAGGACGATGATCACGATCAGCGTGACGACGGCGCCACCACCCAACACATAGTCGGTCCAGGAGGCCTTGGGGTAGCGGGCCGCAATGCGGGCTTCGTCGTCGGTCACGCTCCCCATTGTGCCTGCCGTGTTCTGGGACGGCGAACCGGGCTGGTTTGGCGGTGGGGGAGAATACCTCCTATGTCATCGCCTGCTCAGCCCCTGCGCCTGCTCCATGTGCACGCACACCCTGACGACGAATCAAGCAAGGGCGCCGCGACCACGGCCAAATACGTGGCCGAAGGCGTCGAGGTTCTGGTGGCCACCTGCACTGGCGGCGAGCGTGGCTCCGTGTTGAACCCCAAGCTGGCCGACGATCCGTCGGTGCTGGCGAACATCACCGAGATTCGGCGCGAGGAGATGGCGCGCGCCCGGGAGATCTTGGGCATCCAGCAGGTGTGGCTGGGTTTCGTGGATTCGGGTTACCCCGAGGGAGACCCGCCGCCCCCGCTGCCGGAGGGCTGCTTCGGCTTGCAGGATCCGACGGTGGCCGCGGGTGCGCTGGTGAAGGTGATCCGAGAGTTCCGGCCGCACGTCATCACCACCTACGACGAGTCCGGAGGCTACCCGCATCCGGACCACATCATGTGCCACAAGATCACCGTCGAGGCCTTCAAGGCGGCAGCCGATCCGTACCAGTGGGCCGAGCACGGCACCCCGTGGCAGGCGGCGAAGCTGTACTACCACATGAGTTTTCACCGCCGTCGCTACGAACAACTCGAGATCGCGATGCACGAGAACGGGCTGGAATACCACGCGCCGATCCGCGACGACGACCCGTACTCCTACGGGCGGCTCACCACGTTCATTCCCTGCGCTGAGTATTTCCCAGTGCGCGACGAGGCGCTGCGGGCGCACGCCACCCAGATCGACCCGGACGGGCGCTGGTTCGAGGTGCCGCTGGCGATTCAGCAGGCGGGGTGGCCGACGGAGGACTTCCAGTTGGCCATCTCCAAGGTGCCGACGATGATCCCGGAGGACGATCTGTTCAGCGGTCTGCGGCCCGAGCGGCTCGTGCCGGAGTTCATGATCTAAGGACGCTTGTCGTGGAGCCACCACGCGGCGAGCGCGCCGCCGACGGCGCCGCCCAAGTGTGCCTGCCAGCTGACGCCCGGGGTGCCGGGAAGCACGCCGAGTAGAACGCCGCCGTACAGCAGGAAGACGATCACGGCCACCGCGATCTGGCCGGGCTTTCGGGTGAACCAGCCGCGCGCCAGCAGGTAGGTGAGCCAGCCGAACACCACGCCCGAGGCGCCTGCGGTGATGGAGCCGGTGGGTGCCATCAGCCACGCCGCCAGACCCGAGGTGACGACGGCGATGAGGGTGGTGATGGCCCAGTTGCCGCGCCCGCCCAGGTAGACGAGCACGCCCAGCACGAGGAAGGGGATCGAGTTGCTGATGAGGTGCGCCCAGCCGTAGTGCAGGAACGGTGCGACGAAGATGTTGAGCAGGTCTGAGGCCTGCCGCGGTTCGATGCCGTACGCGTCCAGAGCGTTGAGGGTGACCGAATCGATGATCTCCAACACCCACATCACTGCCAGCAGGCCGCCGACGACGAGGAGGGCGTTGGACAGCGTTGGTCTGGTGGTGGTGCGCAGTTCGCTCATGATTGCCATTGTCTCCCAGTCGGCAAGCGACGCAAGGAGCCCCTCGGGCACCAGATACGCTTGGGCACCATGGTCAACCGCCTCCGCGAATCCAGCAGCGACTACCTGCTCCAGCACGCTCACCAGCTCATCGACTGGTGGGAATGGTCACCGGAGGCGCTCGCCTCGGCCAAGGAACTCGATCGCCCCATCATGTTGTCGGTGGGTTACGCGTCCTGCCACTGGTGCCACGTGATGAGCGCCGAATCGTTCGACGACGCGAGCATCGCTCAGTACATCAACGAACACTTCGTGGCGATCAAGGTGGACCGCCAGCAGCATCCCGACGTCGATGCCGTCTACATGACCGCCACGCAGGCGATGAACGGCGGCAGCGGCGGTTGGCCCATGACGGCGTTCCTCACGCCCGAGGGCCTGCCGTACTTCACCGGCACGTACTTCCCGCCGGAGCCCCGCGACGGGCAGCCGGCGTTCCGTCAGGTGCTCGAGGCCATGGCCGACGCGTGGGCGACGCAGCGCGACACCGTCGTCTCCACCGGCGCCTACATCGCCGAACAGCTCAAGGGGTTCGGCCCGGAGCAGGCCGACGGCGCCCCGGATCTTCGCGCCGCCATCGACACGATCGAGGCCTCCTTCGATCCGATCCACGGTGGGTTCGGCACCCAGCCGAAGTTCCCCGCGCCGACGCTGCTGGACGCACTGCTGGTCAAGGGCGACCCGCGATCGCTGGAACTCGCGCAGCGGACGCTGGAAGCGATGGCCCGTGGCGGCATCTACGACCAGGTGGGTGGCGGCTTCCACCGCTACGCCGTCGATCCGGGCTGGGTGATTCCCCACTTCGAGAAGATGCTCTACGACAACGCCCTGCTGCTGGGCACCTACGTGCGCGGATGGCGCCGCACCGCCGATCACGATTCCGGCCTGCGCGCACTCTTCGAGCGCACCGCCTACGGCATCGTCGAGTGGCTTGAGCGGGAGATGGTGGTGGACGGCGGCGGCTTCATGTCGGCGCTCGACGCGGACTCTTGCGACATCCGCGGCGCCGTCCACGAGGGGATTTTCTACCTCTGGAACCCTGAGCTCCTCGACGACGCGTTGGGCTCCGAGGACGGCGACTGGGCTGCCGGAGTGTTCCACGTCACCAAGACCGGCACCTTCGACGACGGGCTGTCCACTCTCCAACTGCGCGGCCGCCCAGACTTCGCGCGCCTCGAGGAGGTCACCGCCAAGCTGCTGGAGGAGCGGGCGAGCCGGTTCCGTCCCGGCGACGACAAGCTCGTGGTCGCAGCATGGAACGGCTGGATGATCACGTCGCTGGTGCAGGGCGCACTGATCTTCGGCGAGAGGGGCTGGCTCGAGCTGGCCTTGCGCGCGGCCGAGTACCTCGTCGAGGTCCATCTCGCCGACGGCGACCTCAAGCGCGCGTCGCGTGAGGGTCAAGCGTCGGATGCCGTCGGTGGAGCCGACGACTTCGGTGCAGTCATCGAGGCGTTCGTGGCCCTGGCCGGCGCCACCGGCGATCCTGAGTGGCTGCGCCGGGCGGAAGCGCTCGCCGACCGTGCGCTGGAGTTGTTCGCCCATCCTGACGGCGGCTTCTACGACGCCGTCGACACCGGGCTCTTCGACCGGCCGCGCTCCCTCACCGACAACGTGACCCCGAGCGGAACCGCCGCGCTCATCGCGGGCCTCCGCGCCGTCGGGTTGCTGGCCGAGCGCCCGGACCTGGTGGAACGAGCCGGCGCTGCGGCCGCGACGACGTGGGCGGCCGTGCGCGACAACCCGCGTTTCGCGGGTGCGTCGCTGGCCGATCTGCTCATCTCCGACGAAGCCCGCCGCGGGCTGAAGCCGGCGGTGGCCGTCGTCGTCTCGGATGATCCGTTCTCTCAGTTGGCCCGCGCCGCATGGCGCCTCGCGCCCGCAGGGTCCGCCGTCGTCACCGCGCCCGAGGGCACAGAGGGCTTCGGAACCCATTTCGAGAGTCGGCCAGGCGAGGCGGTCTACGTATGTCGCGGCACGGTCTGCTTCGATCCGGTCAGCGACTACAACGAGCTGAAGACGCCGCTGTGGAGCCGCGTCTGAGGCCTAGGGCCTATTTGCCGACGGCGTCGAGCTTGACCTGGGTGAGCTCGCGCTCTTCGATGTGGTCCGCGGGGGTCATGCCGTTGGCATCGGTCAGCTCGGGGTTGGCCCCGGCCGCGAGCAGTGCTGTGACGATCGCCTGCGTGCCAGAGGTGTCCTCGCCGAGCCGGACGGCTTCGATGAGCGCTGTGTAGCCCAAGGTGTTGACCGCGTTGACGCCCGCGTTCGGGAGCGTGAGCAGGTACTTGACGTACTCCTCGTGGCCCGCGGCCGCTGCGACGATCAGGGCGGTGCTGCCGTCGGCGTTGGTGATCTCCATGTCTGGGTCCGCCTGCTGCAGAGCCTTGCCCATGTCCACGTCACCCTCGCCCGCGGCAAGCAGCCACGGCGATTCCCCGGCGGCGTCCTTCACGTCGACCTCTGCCCCCAGATTCACCAGCAGCTTCGCGGCGTCCACCTGATCGCTCGTGGTGGCGAGCAGCAGAGCGGTGCGTTCTTGGGAGTCCTTGGATTCGATGTCGCCGCCCAGCCGCAGCATGCGCGCAACCTGATCGGCGTCGCCGATGGCGGCCGACAGCAGAAGCTCGACGCCAGGGTCCTTCACCTCGTCGGGGCTGAGGGCCGCTTCGAGGGTGGCCGTGATCTCCTCGAAGCCACGGTCTTGGGCCATCTGCAGCGGAGTGAGCCGCTCGGCGGCCGACTCGCGCTCCACGTCGGCGCCACCCGCAACGAGCACACGCACCGTATCGACGGCGCCCTCGTCCCCTTGGCCCAGCCAAATGGCCTCATGGATGGGGAGGTATCCGATCTTGTTCTCTTGGTTGCGTTCGATGTCTGCCTGGATCAGGACGCCCGCGATCGCCGCGTGTCCGCGCTCGGAGGCGCGGGTGAGGGCGTTGCTGCCCCACGAATCGGTGTCGCTCACCGAGGCGCCGTTCTCCAGCGCAAGCTTCACGAACGGCAGGTGGCCCTCGCTGGCTGCGATCAGGTAGGCGGACTGGATCGAGTGATCCTTGGCGTTCACGTCCGCGCCCTTGGCGAGCAGCTCGGAGGCCGCGTCGACGTCGCCCTTCCACGCTGCATCACGCAGCCTCTGGTTGAGCGTTCCCTGATCCGTCTCCGGCTCGGGCTTGGGTGCCGCCGTGGTGGGCGCGGCCGTCGGGGCAGGGGCCGACGACGGGGGTGCGCCGCCCGGATCGGGCATCGGCGTGGTGAGTTCAGGGGTAGCTGGCGCGCACCCTGCGAGCAGGGCAAGAGCGGCAAATGCCACTGGGATCGCGCGTACCATGCCCTCAAGCGTAGACGGGGAGGCGACGGAGCGCGTCATTGACGACGCGCCCCGTCACCGAACTGTTATCTCTGACTTGAGGGTTTGCCCTCGTCAGGCGAGGTGATCAACCTCCAGCATGTCCGTCACCAGGGCGGCGATCTGCGAGCGCTCCGAGCGCGTCAGCGTGACGTGCGCGAACAGCGGATTGCCCTTCAGCTTCTCCACCACCGCGACGATTCCGTCGTGGCGTCCGACGCGCAGGTTGTCGCGCTGAGCGATGTCGTGGGTGAGGACGACGCGCGAGTTCTGGCCCACGCGCGAGAGCACCGTCAACAGCACGTTGCGCTCCAGCGACTGGGCCTCGTCGACGATGATGAACGCGTCGTGCAACGAGCGACCGCGGATATGCGTGAGGGGAAGTACCTCGATCATGTCCTGAGCCAGCAGCTCGTCGATCACGTACTTGTTGGTGACGGCCGTCAGAGTGTCGAACACCGCCTGACCCCACGGCTGCATCTTCTCGCCGGCGGTGCCGGGGAGGTAGCCGAGATCCTGGCCGCCCACCGGATACAGCGGGCGGAACACCATCACCTTGTTGTACTTGCGCTGCTCCAACGTGGCCTCGAGCCCGGCGCAGAGAGCGAGGGCCGACTTGCCGGTGCCGGCCCGACCACCGAGCGACACGATGCCGATGGAATCGTCCATCAGCAGATCAAGAGCGACGCGCTGTTCGGCAGACCTTCCCCGAATCCCGAACACCTCCTTGTCGTGCTTGATCAGCTTCACGGTGCCGTCGGAGAGCTTCCGGCCCAGGGCGCTGGAGCCGGGGGCATGCAGGACGATGCCCGTGTTTGTGGGTACGTCGTCGGCCGCGGCCGTGGCCACCACGCCGTCCTCGTAGAGGCCGGCCACCTCGTCCGATGTCACGTCGATGCTCGCCATGCCCGTGTAGCCAGCCTGCAGCGGCAGTTCGTTGCGATACTCCTCGGCAGCCAAGCCGACGGCGGCGGCCTTGACGCGGAGAGGCAGATCCTTAGAGACCAGGACGACGTCGTGGCCCTCGTTCGAGTAGTTGAGGGCGACGGCGAGGATGCGGGTGTCGTTGTCGCCGAGCCGGAAGCCGGCAGGCAGCGACTCCTGATCGGTGTGGTTCAGCTCCACCCGCAGGTTGCCGCCCTCCTCATTGATCGCCATCGGGGTGTCGAGGCGCCCGTGTTGCACGCGCAGATCGTCGAGCAGGCGCAGCGCCGAGCGGGCGAAGTAGCCCAGCTCGGGGTGATGACGCTTGGCCTCCAACTCAGTGATCACGACGATCGGCAACACCACGTTGTGCTCGGCGAAGCGCAGCATGGCTCGAGGGTCTGACAGGAGAACGGAGGTATCGACGACGTAGGTGCGGATCGCGGTGTCGGAGGAGGTGTCTGCGGCGGTGGTGGGCTGATCGGACAGGTTGAGCATTCGTTGCTCCCTTCACGGGGGCCGCGCTCCGCGCTCGGTCCCCGAGCTAGGTCAGGGGACCGGTGTTCCTTCGATGGAGCGTCTCTCCATGCGGCGACTCTAACCCGGGATCGGGCCCACGGGAAGAGGGAATGACAAGGATGTAACTAGATGTTCACCTGAAAGACGGCCAGGCCGATCGCGATCGCGTGCAGGAGGGCGGCGATGATGGTGGCCGAGTGGAACACCTCGTGGAAGCCGAACCACTTGGGCGACAGCGCCGGGCGCTTCGTCGCGTACGCAACGGCACCCAACGTGTACACCAGGCCGCCGAGGATGATCAGGATCACGGTGGCCGGCCCTCCGGCCTGCCAGAACTGCCCGAGCCAGCCGACGGCGGCCCAGCCCATCGCGATGTAGAGCATCGTGTAGAGCCAGCGTGGCGCACCCAGCCACAGGAGGCGGAAGGCCACGCCCACGACGGCGATGCTCCAGATCAGGATCAGCAGCGTCCAGCGGGCCCTACCCTCAAGGAGCGTCAGGGTGAGCGGGGTGTAGGTGCCGGCGATGAACACGAAGATGTTCGAGTGGTCGATCCTGCGGAAGACGGCATTGGTCTTCTGGGACCAGTTGCCGCGGTGGTAGGCGGCGCTGGTGCCGAACAACTGGACGGCGGCCAGCGTGTACACGCCGCAGCCGATCCGGCCGAGCAGGGTGGGGGCGAAGATCGTGAACACCAGACCCGCGATGAACACCAGCGGCGCCATCCCCAGGTGGAGCCAGCCGCGCAGCTTGGGCTTGAGCGGCGCCGGCTCGTTGCCGAACGGTGATTCGGCCTCGGGTGACATTCCGGGGTGGGTGACGGTCATCTTGTACCTACGCTTCCGTAACTTACGCAACCGTAGGTTACCTGTTCGGCGTGCATTGTCAAAGCGAACGGTAATCTCTGTCCCATGTCTCCGCTGCGTCGCTTCATGGATAAGTGGTGGCCGCCGCAGTGGTTGTACCTCACGTACGAAAACCAGGTCCTCGGCGGCCTCGACAAGGAGAGCCTGCCCAAGCACGTCGCCGTGCTGGCCGATGGCAATCGGCGCTGGGCTCGGATGAACGCGCCGGGGGAGCCGCTGGTGGCCGGCTACCGGGCCGGAGCGGCGAAGCTGATGGAGTTCGTCGAGTGGTGCGACGAGGCCGACCTTCAGGTGATCACGTTGTGGGTGCTCAGCACCGACAACCTGAGCCGGTCGTCCGACGATGAGCTCGCCCCTCTTCTGGGTGTCATCGACGAATTGGTTCAGGAACTCGCCGCCACCAAGCGCTGGCGGGTCCAAGCCGTCGGCGCGCTGGAACTGCTTCCCGACGAGATGGCCGCCTCGCTGCGCGCTGCGTCGGATTCGACGGCGGAGATCGACGGGATGCACGTCAACGTCGCGATCGCCTACGGCGGCCGCCACGAACTGCGCGATGCCGTGCGCTCACTCCTGGCCGAGCGCGCGTCGCAGGGGGCGTCGCTCGAGGATGTGGCGCAAACCCTCGAGATCGACCAGATTTCGGAGCACCTCTACACGAAGGGCCAGCCGGACCCGGATCTGATCATCCGCACCTCCGGCGAGCAGCGTCTGTCCGGCTTCCTGCTGTGGCAGTCGGCCCACAGTGAGTTCTACTTCTGCGAGGCGCTGTGGCCGGATTTCCGGCGCACCGACTTCCTCCGCGCGCTGCGCGCCTACACGCAGCGAGAACGGCGCTTCGGCCGCTAGTTTTGTGCCCGGCTTGGCCGGGATGGGACGATGGCTCGCATGGCTGGCCGAAACCCCAACGCACGCTCCCGAGACATGATCATCTCGATGGCGGTGATCATGGTGCCGGTCCTGCTCATTGTGTGGTTCTTCACGATGGGCGACGATTCGAAGCCCGCCACCGTCGACGTCGACGGCACACTGAAGCGCGCCACCGCCGAAACCCCCTACCCGCTGCTGCGGGCTGAGGCCTTGGGCGACGACTGGCGCCCGATCCGCGTCGCGTGGGCGAAGACAGGCGAGCCGTGGATCACGGCAGAGCCGGCCTCGGCCAACTCGTGGCAGCTGGGTTACCTGTCGCCCGACGAGACCTACTTCGGGATCCAGCAACGCGACGCCGGGGCGGCGGAGTTCATCCGTTCCACCACGCGCGAGGGCAAGAAGCTCGACGGCCAAGCCGACCTGGCCGGCCGGAGCTGGGACCGGTACGAGAGCCCGGACGAGCGCACCCGCTCGCTGGTACACGTCGACGGCGAGGTCGCGTCGATCGTGACCGCTGATACGGACTTCGCGACGCTCGAGGCGTTCACCTCGTCGCTGGTCGAGGTGGCACCGGGGGCGTAGCGGCTACTCGGCGTCGTCGCTCTCTGCCGCATGACGCGACTGCGCCACCTTCGCCTTGGCGCCGTCGAGGAACTCCTGGCACAACTGCGCCAGCTTCTCGCCGCGCTGCCACAGCTCCATCGAGTCCGCCAGGGACACACCGCCGGATTCGAGTTGGCGCACCACGGCCACAAGTTCGTCGCGGGCCTGCTCGTAGGTCAGTTCCTGCTCAGCCATCGTGTGCTCCTTGTGGGTGTCGAGGGGTGGTGGCGACCACGTCGAGGTCGAGTTGGCCGTCGGCGAGGTAGGCGTGGATCCGGGCGCCGGCCGTCGTGTCGCCGACGGAGGATACGGATGAGTGCTCGTCGTCGACGAGGACGGCGTAGCCGCGTTCCAGCGTCCGCTTCGGGGAGAGCGCGCGGATGGAGGAGACGGCGGCCCGGAGATCTGACTCTTCGGTGCGGAGGCGTCGGTCGACGGCGGCATCGAGTTGGTGGCGCAGCAGGCTGAGCCGGTCGTAGTGCGCGGCGAACGCGCTGGTGGGGTCCACCAAGACCGGGCGGCTGCGGAGTTGGTCGAGGTAGCGCTGCAGGTCTGCGAGCTTGGCGTCGAGGGCCTGGTGGAGGCGCCGTCGGCCCTCTGTCACCACCGCGAGCTCCTGCGCGTGATCGGGCACGACGTGCTTGGCGGCATCAGTCGGCGTGGACGCTCGGACGTCGGCCACGAGATCGAGGATCGGCGTATCGCGCTCGTGCCCGATGGCGCTGACCACGGGCGTCGTCGCGGCCGCAACCGCGCGCACGAGCCCTTCGTCGGAGAAGGACAGGAGATGCTCCAGCGCCCCACCGCCACGGGCGATGATGATGACGTCCACCTCGGGATCCGAATCGAGGGCGGCCAACGCCACCATGACGGACTCGGCGGAGTGCGGCCCCTGGACGACGGCGTGACGAGTCTTGATGACCGCCGCGGGCCAGCGTCGCCAGACGGTGGTGTGCACGTCGCGCTCGGCGTCGGAATCCTTGGCCGTCACCAAGCCGATGGCGCGGGGTAGCAGCGGCAGGCGCTTCTTGCGGTGGGTGTCGAACAGGCCCTCGGCCTGCAGCTTGCGCTTCAAGTTCTCAATTTGCGCCAGCAGCTTGCCCTCGCCGGCCACCTGCAGTTCCAACACCTCGAAGGAGAGCTGGGTGGAGCGCTCGAACACCCGAGCACGGACCCGGGCCGTCACCCGCGACCCCTCAGGCAGCGGGCCGGCGGCGTCGAGCACGAAGGCGCTGACCGTCGCGGTGGCCGACATGTCTGCAGTGCGGTCGCGCAGCGTCAGGAATTGGGTGGGGCCGCTGCGGCGTTTGATCTCCACCACCTGCGCATCAACCCACACCTCGCCGAGGCGGTCGGTCCAACCCTTGACCGCCATGATGATGCGGCCGAGCGGCTGCGGCTCCTGCGCCGAGGACGTTAGTCCCATGTGCCGCTCGTGGCGCTGGCGTAGAACGCGCCGTGGATGACGTTGCCGGGCTGCACGGGATGCTTCATCGGGATGGCTGCGGCAATCTTGACCGCGGATTCGCCCACGACGTACTGGAACTCCTGCCCGCTCAGCTCGTTCTTCCGTACCTCGACGCTCTCGACGATGATGCCCATGAGCAGGGTGGGGGAAGCTTCGGCGATCTGGATCGACCCGGCTTCCAGCGCCATGAGCCCGGGGCTGATCAGCGCGTCTGCGGGGATCCGCACCTGCGCCGTCGGCTGGGCGGCGGGGGACTCCTCGAAGACGGCGACGTTGTCGAACACCTTCACATCGAGGGCCAGGGCTGCCAGTTGGAGGTTCTCGACGGCGACGTACTTGGTGTCGCCACCCGGCTCCTGCGGCGGGTAGGCCACCGGATCGTCCACGAGCGCCAGGAACTGCGCGTCGAGTTCGCCGTCGTCGGCGTTGTAGATGGCGATCCGGGCCAGTTGGTCCGCGAGGCGAACCACTTGGGCTCGGTGGGTGACGGTGGAGCTCAGGCCGGCAGCGGTCGCGACCGACTCGCCGGAGCGCTTGATGAAGACGACGCGGGCGCCGCTTGGGTCTGAGTAGGTTCCCACCAGATCGAAGCCGGGAGCGGTCTCGATGCCGCGCACCCCTGCCCCGAAGGCCGCCTTGACCAAATCGTCGAGAGAGGGGAAGTCGAAGCCGACGGCGTGAAGCTGTGGGGATTGCATGCGGCTAGGGTACCCGGGCTCGTCCACCTAGACTGGGAGCCATGAGTGTCACCGAGAGTTCAAAGCGTGTCGTCGTTGCAGCCCCCCGCGGTTACTGCGCGGGTGTCGATCGCGCCGTCGTCACCGTCGAGAAGGCTCTAGACCTGTATGGCCCGCCCGTCTACGTGCGCAAGCAGATTGTCCACAACAAGCATGTGGTGGAGGATCTGGAGCAGCGTGGGGCGATCTTCGTTGAGGAACTCGACGAGGTGCCGGTGGGCGCCACCGTCGTCTTCTCCGCCCACGGCGTCTCGCCGGCCGTCCACGCAGAGGCCAAGGAACGCTCCCTCAAAACCATCGACGCCACCTGCCCGCTCGTCACCAAGGTGCACCACGAGGCCAAGCGCTTCGCCGCCGAGGACAAGCAGATCCTGCTGATCGGCCACGCCGGTCACGAAGAGGTTGAGGGCACCATGGGTGAGGCTCCGGAGCGCACCACTCTCGTGCAGTCGCCGTCGGACGTCGACGATCTGGAGATTCCCGAGGGAACCAACGTCGCGTGGCTGAGCCAGACCACGCTGTCGGTGGACGAGACGATGGAGACGGTGTCGCGGCTGCGGCAGAAGTTCCCGCTGCTGATGGATCCGCCGTCGGACGACATCTGTTACGCGACGCAGAACCGTCAGCTGGCCGTCAAGCAGATCGCGTCCGCGGGCTGCGATCTGATGATCGTGGTGGGTTCGCAGAACTCTTCCAACTCGGTCCGCCTCGTTGAGGTGGCACTGGAAGCGGGCGCCAAGGCGTCGTACCGGGTGGACAATGCGTCGGAGATCAACGACGCCTGGCTCGATGGCGTGGAGACTGTGGGTGTCACGTCCGGCGCCTCCGTGCCCGACGACCTCGTTCAGGGCGTGCTGCACTACCTCGAATCCAAGGGCTACCCGGCCGCCGTCGAAGAGCGGCTCACCGAGGAGACCCTGCAGTTCGCGCTGCCGCCGGAGCTGCGCAAGGACCTGCGCAACGCCGTCAAGCACTGACGCGCTAGATCAGGAAGCGGAAGAACGGGCTGTCGTAGGTGACTTCCTCCACCTTCATGCCCGATTCCTGCACCCGGTCCATCAAGAACCGGTAATCGCCCGCATTGCCGAGCTCCACGCCCACCAGGGCGGGGCCGGTCTCCTTGCTGCTGCGCTTCACATACTCGAAGTACGTGATGTCGTCGTCGGGGCCGAGTACTGAATCGAGGAACGAGCGCAGGGCCCCCGGCTGCTGGGGGAAATCCACCAGGAAGTAGCGCTTGCGGCCCTCATGGATCAGCGAACGCTCCACCACCTCGGCGTAGCGCGCCACGTCGTTGTTGCCGCCGCTGACGACGGCCAGCACGGTGGAGCCGCCCGGGATCTGCACCCGCTGCCCGACGCCGCCCGTGGGGAGTGCCGCGGAAGCCAGAGCCCCGGCGGGCTCGGCGATGATGCCGTCGGTTTGGTACATGTCGAGCATCTCGGAGCAGATCTGGCCCTCGGGTACCCGGGCCAGCTCGATCCGAGCTTCGCGCACGACGTTGAAGGGCATGTCGCCGGTCTTGCTGACGGCGGCGCCGTCGACGAACGTGTCGATGTCTGTGAGGGCGATGGGACGCCCGGCGGAGATGGCGGCTGCCATGCACGGGGCGCCTTCGGGCTCCACGCCGATGATGCGCACGCCGGGGTGGTTGGCGCGCAGCCACGCGCTGCAGCCGGCGATGAGACCGCCGCCGCCGACGGGGAGGATCACGACGTCGGGGACGAAGCCAAGCTGGTCGAAGGCCTCAACCAGGAGGGTGGCTTGGCCGGCGGCGGTGCGCTCGTCGTTGAAGGCCGGCACCAAGGTCATGCCGGTCTCGGAGGCGAGAGTGGAGGCCCGATCCGAGGCTTCGTCGTAGGTGCTGCCGTGCAGCAACAGCTCCACGTGGCCGCGCCCGATCGCCATGATCCGCTCGCGCTTCTGCCGCGGTGTGGTGTGCGGGACCACGACGGTGGCGTGGATCCCCAGCGCCGCGGCCGAGTAGGCCACGCCCTGGCCGTGGTTGCCGGCGGAGGCGCACACGACGCCCTTGGCCCGCTCGTCGTCGGAGAGTTGGGCCATGAGGTTGTAGGCGCCGCGCAGCTTGTAGGAGCGCACGGGCTGCAGATCCTCGCGCTTCAGCCACACGTCGGACCCGGTGGCGTCAGAGAGCCGCCGGTTCAGCTGCACCGGCGTGCGATGCACGATGGCTGAGAGCCGGGTGGCGGCGTCGGGGATCTGCGCTGCGAGGTCCTGAATGGTAGTCACCCGCCCATTGTCTCCCCGGTGGGGCTGCGCAGCCAACCGTGG
>DYZF01000122.1 GCA_020741375.1 Tessaracoccus flavescens | reverse complement strand
GAGTCCTGATTAGTGCTCAAACCAAGGCGCGCGGACTGCCACCAGCAGGTCGAGAGTGGGGCGGGGATGGGGCCTTCGCGGTGGGCCGGGCGTTGGGGCGTTCACGCGCGCGATAGGCGCGTGAACAGCCCCTGGGCGAGAAGGCCCCATCCCCGCCACACTCGCCCCAACCACAGGCAGTCCACAAACCAGCCCACGAGATTTCGATACGCCCGGCGCTCCGCGCGCGGACTACTCAATCAGCGAAAAGGGCGCCCTTCGACAGCACCTGCGTGTGCTGCGCAGGGAGCGGAAGGGGAATCAACCGGCGGACGCATTCCACGCGGCCAAGAGACGTTCGATGTCGGCCTCGTGGGTCTCGTTCGTACGCCGCGGCTGCTGCACATCCTCCGCAGGGCCGGTCGCCGTCGACGAGAACATCAACCGACTCGCCACGTAGCCCTGCAACCCAACTCTCCACTCCCCGTCCCAGTTCAGCTCGCGGATCGCAGCCAAAGCCGGAATCCACGTCTCGGGGCGCTCATGATCCAAGCTCGCCCCCACCTCACCGGGCTTCATCGACACATGGCCCGCGCCAGCGCGGAGCGCCTTCATCGACGGCGCCATGAACGTCGAGAGCTCGGCGAAGGTGCCGTCGAGAATCCCGTACGCCGAGTGGGCATGACACCTCAGCGTCACCGACCGCGACGGCGGCGGCGCCTCAGCCAACAGGCGTTGGCATTCGTCCTCACCAGAGGCCGTGAGCCGCAGCACCCGCCCCGCCTGATAGAACGAGAAGGGCTTGCCTTGTGCTGCTACCCAGTCCAACAAGTCCAACTCCGGAGCGGTACCGGGGCCAACCTCGGCGCTGACGGCGTCCCCCGACACCGTCCACGCGTGGGAACCAAGATGGTCGGCAGCGGCGCGGACATCGCGGGCCTCCTTCATCGCCACATGATCGCCGCTCAGCCGCCGCATCTCGACACCCCGCAGCAGGCGCGCCCGTTCAACCAGCTCAGCGGCAGGGAATGGCCCCAGCCACATCGGCTCCTCGCTCGACGCCTCCCCCACCGTCGACCGCACCACCACCCGGAAACCCTCGGGCGCGTCGGCCGCTTCCGCTGTGGCGAGCAGATCGTCGGACACGTACTCCATCAGCGGCGCACCGTCGGGCGTCCCTCGCAAGCGCTTGGACTCCATCCAGCCGAGACGTCGCTCCACAGCGCCCACCGGCAGCGGCGCGTCGGCCACGGCCCACAGTTTGTCGTCCAACTCACCGTGACCGGGGAACTGGTAGGAGACCACTCCCCCGTCGACCGGCCACGTCACGCGGCCAACGAACTCCCCGCTGCGCGGGTTGATCCGCTCGATCTCTGCCCGCAGACCGCTGGCGAACTCCCGCGCGTCGGCGACCCCGGCGACGGCGTAGTGAACGGTTGCGCCGGTGGTGCCCATCTTCCATTGGTCGCGTTTGACCTCGGCGCAGGGGAACTGCGTCTGCGTCCGGCCCCATTCCTCCAGTGCCGACGCCCCGCGCCCGGCTGCGCCGATCGTGCACGCCGACAGCACCGTCGCCATGACGGCAGCGACCACTGCTTTCAAGCGCTTCCTCATCCGGCCCCTCCCCGATCGTGTTGACAACGCTATCGAACCAACAGGTCCCGGCATGGCAAACGGCCCGCCCCACAAGGGGACGGGCCGTTTGAAGAGTGTGATCTAGATCACTTGAACTCGACGGTGCCACCGGCGGCCTCGAGGGCCTCCTTCGCCTTGGCAGCGGTGTCCTTATCGACACCCTCCAGGACGGGCTTCGGGGCGCCCTCAACGAGGTCCTTGGCCTCCTTCAGGCCGAGGGAGGTCAGAGCGCGCACCTCCTTGATGACGGCGATCTTCTTGTCGCCACCCGAGGTCAGGATGACGTCGACCTTGTCGGAGCCACCTTCGTCAGCAGCGCCGGCATCGTCGCCAGCGGCGGCGGGAGCGGCAGCAGCAGCGACGGCCACCGGAGCGGCAGCGGTCACGCCGAAGGTGTCTTCGAACAGCTTGACGAACTCAGAGAGCTCGATGAGGGTCATCTCCTTGAAGGCGTCAAGGAGCTCTTCGTTGGTGAGCTTAGCCATGAGGCTTTCCTTTCAGATTTGTCCGCAGCGGGTGCGCGGAACTTATTTCATTCCGCAGCGTCTGCTGCTTCGGGTGCCGCTTCCGCGGCGGGGGTCTCGTCCGAGGCTTCGGCGGCAGGCGCGGAGCCGGCGCCACCGATCAGGGAGGGGTCGGCAGCCGCAGCGGTCTGCAGCGCGCCGAAGGCGCGGGCGCCCTGCGACAGCGGAGCAGCCAGCATGTAAGCAGCCTTGGCCAGGTTGGCCTGCATGGCACCTGCCATCTTGGCCAGCAGCACCTCGCGCGACTCGAGGTCGGCGAGCTTGAGCACGGCCTTGGCGTCGAGGAACTTGCCCTCGAGGATGCCACCCTTGATTGCCAGGGACGGGTTGGCCTTTGCGAAATCGCGCAGCCCCTTGGTGGCGGCAGCGATATCACCGTTGACGAAAGCGATAGCCGTGGGGCCGGTGAGGGTCTCGTCGAGCCCCTCAATTCCAGCGTCCTTGGCTGCGATCGCCGCAAGGGTGTTCTTCGCAACGGCGTAGGTGGCGTTCTCACCCAGGGATCGACGGAGTTCCTTCAGATCCTTGACGGTGAGACCGCGGTACTCGGTTAGCACTGCCGCCGCAGAGTTGGTGAACTGCTCACTCAGCTCTGCGACCTTGGCAGCCTTATCCGGCCTCGCCATGGTGTCTCCTTCCGGTCCTAACAACCTCTGCCCGCTCAGGTGAGCGGCCGGAGGACCGAATCCGCCGCACTAAAAAAGCCCCGTGCCGGTGTGGCGCGGGGCAGCCCAATCATGGGGTATCTCACGTTCAC
>DYZF01000121.1 GCA_020741375.1 Tessaracoccus flavescens | reverse complement strand
CTTTCTCGAAGATTCTCGGGGCGCCACACATGAAGCTGGGCTTCACCTCGCCGAGGCCCTGGACGATCTTGTCGATGCGGCCGTCGACGGCTGAGGCGAAGCCGTAATCGAGCTGGCAGGCGATGAGGGCCTTGCCGAAGACGTGGCTGAGCGGCAGCCACAGGTACTGCAGCTCGTCGGGGCCGATGATGTCGAGGTGCTTGGTGGCGGCGCCCTCGTACACCCAGGACATGTGGTTGAGGCGCACGCCCTTGGGGCGACCCGTGGTGCCGGAGGTGTAGATGAGCGTGGACAGCGTGTCGCGGTTGGTGGACGCGATCGACTCGTCGAGAGCCTGAGGGTTGGCCGCCAAGTGCTCCCGGCCGGCCTCCTTCAGCTGGTCGTAGGAGATGACGCGGTCGTCGAGGGTGACATCGGCGGGATCGATGACGACGATGGTGTGCACCTGGCTCTTGAACTCGTCAACGTCGACGACCTTCGCCAGCTGCGTGCTGTCCTCCACAACCATGATGACGGAGCCCGAATCGCGCACGATGTAATGCACGTCGTCGGGGCCGGTGTTGGGGTAGACGGTGGTGGTGGCGCCGGCCGCGACCGCGATCGCCAGATCCATGAAGATCCACTCGAGGCGGGTGGACGAACAGATCGCCACGCGCTCCTCGTAGTTGAGGCCGCGCGCCAGCAGGCCGGCGGCAAGGAGATCGATGGAGTCGCTGCTCTGCTGCCAGGTGAGGTTGGTCCACGTGTTGGGGCCCTCCTCAGCACGATCCGGGTACATGAACGCCAACTTGTTCGGCGTCTCCGCAACCCGTCGACGCAACATTTCGCCGACGCTATTGGCGGCCTTCTCCAGCAGTTCCTCGCGTACGCCCATGACTGGCTCCCCTTTCAGACTTCGGGAAAGACTACGCCAGGAGGGCCGGGAGCAACAGGGATACTTGAGAGAGAAACCACCTTAAAGTGATTTAATGTTAAATCATGTGTTACGCTGGCCTGCATGACTGAACCGGCCGCAGGATGGCTTACAGAGAGCCAGCAAGTGATCTGGCGAGACTTCCTGCTCGCCAAGACGCACATCGACGACTACCTCGATCGGGCGCTGAGCCCCTTCGATCTTAGTTTGCCAGAGTACGAATTGCTCGTTCGACTCAGCGAATCCCCCAACCACACCATCCGCATGGGTGAGCTCGCCGCCTCCGTCGGCCACTCGCGCTCACGCCTGACCCACACCGTCAAGCGGATGGAGCAGGCGGGCTGGATCCGCCGCGAGTCCTGCAGCGTCGACGGTCGCGGCGTGCAGGCCGTCCTCACCGAGGCGGGTTACGACCTGCTGAAGCGTGCCGCTCCCGCCCACGTCGATTCCGTACGACGCGTGTTCGTCGACGCAATCCAGCCCGCAGATTACGAAGCTCTTGGGCGCGCGATGGCAGCCAGCCTGGCGGTGGCAGACTAGGGCGCGTGACGATCGCCCCCGCCCCCCATGCTCGCTTGCTCGACGAACTCGGGCCTCTGCGGGAGATCGTCGACACTTCCACCCTGACGCGCGCGCTCTACTCCAGCGACGCGTCGCTCTACCGCGTTGAGCCGGTGGCGGTTGCACATCCACGGACGGCCGATGAACTGATCGCCCTCGTGCGCGCTGCCCTGGCCACGAACACCCCCATCACCGCCCGGGGCGCCGGCACGTCGTGCGCGGGCAACGCGGTTGGCCCCGGCCTCGTGATCGACGTGGCCAAGCACCTCACCACCATCCACTCCATCGACGAGGCCACCGGCACCGCGGTGATCGACCCGGGCGTCGTCCAAGAGACGTTGCAGCGGGCTGCCGCACCCTACGGGCTGCGTCTGGGGCCGGACCCGTCGACGTCGTCGCGGTGCACCGTCGGCGGCATGATCGGCAACAACGCCTGCGGCCCCCGAGCACTGGGCTACGGGCGCATGGCCGACAACGTCGTTTCCCTCGACATCATCAACGGTCGCGGCGAGCTCGTGACGCTGGGTGTGGACGACCTGCCTGAGCTGCGGGCGCTGGTCGCGGCCAACCTGGGCACCATCCGCACCGAGTTCGGCACCTTCATCCGTCAGGTGTCGGGTTACTCGCTCGAACATCTGCTGCCCGAACGCAAGTTCGACGTGCCGAAGTTCTTCGCCGGCACCGAGGGCACGTTGGGCGTCATCGTCCGCGCCACCGTCCAGCTCGCCGCCGACGCACCGCACCGTCTGATGGTGGCGCTCGGCTACCCCACGATGGCCGACGCCGGTGACGACATCGCCAATCTGCTCCAGTTCCGCCCCACCGCGTGCGAGGGCATCGACCGTCGGATCGTCGACGTGGTGAACAAGAAGAACGGCCCAGATTCCGTCAGCGGACTGCCCAAGGGTGACGGCTGGATGTTCCTCGAGGTCGTCGGCACCGACGCCGTCGAGGTGCGCGCACGTGCCGAGGCGCTGGTCGCGGCCTCGCGGTCGGTGGACGGCTGGGTGGTGGCGGACCCAGCGGTCGCGGCCAAGCTCTGGCAGATCCGGGCCGACGGCGCAGGCCTCGCCGGCGTGAGCCTCGACAACCCCGCCTACGGCGGCTGGGAGGACGCCGCGGTCCCGCCGAAGAACCTCGGCAACTACCTGCGGGCCTTCGACGCCCTTCTCGACAAGCACGGGCTGCAGGGCCTCCCCTACGGCCACTTCGGCGACGGCTGCGTCCACTGCCGCATCGATTTCCCCCTCATGGCCGCCGACGGCGCCGCTCGCTACCGCGCGTTCATCGAGGAGGCTGCCGATCTGGTGGCCAGCTTCGGTGGCTCGATGTCCGGCGAGCACGGCGACGGCCGCGCCCGCTCCGAACTGCTGCCGCGGATGTACTCCCCCGAGGCCATCGCGCTGTTCGGCCAGGTGAAGCAACTCTTCGACCCCAACAACCTGCTCAACCCGGGCGTCCTCGTCGACCCGTCGCCCATCGACGCGGACCTCCGCATGGTGGCGGCCAGCCGTTCCCCACTCACGGTCACCGATGCGGAGTTCGTCGAGCAGGTGCACCAGTGCAGCGGCGTCGGCAAGTGCTTGGCCAACAACGCCGCCGCAGGTTCCGTCATGTGCCCCAGCTACCAGGCCACCCGCGATGAGAAGGATTCCACCCGCGGGCGCGCCCGGGCGCTTCAGGAGATGGTCAACGGCTCCCTCATCACGCAGGGCTGGCGCTCGCCCGAGGTGGCCGCCGCTCTAGATCTCTGCCTCTCCTGCAAAGGCTGCGCACGCGACTGTCCCACGGGCATCGACATGGCCGCCTATAAGGCACGCGTCACCCACGAGCGGTACAAGGGGCGCCTGCGCCCGCGCAACCACTACGCGTTAGGTTGGCTGCCCCGGTGGGGCCGGCTGATCACGAGGTTCCCGGGGCTCGGATCCCTGGTCAACGCCGTCGGCAAGGCACCCGTGCTCGGCCGTGCGTTGCGCTGGGGTGCGGGGGTCGACGCGCGGCGCGAGATCCCGCGGTTCGCGTCCAAGACCGCCCGTTCAGGCCTCCCGGCGCTGACGACGGCGCCGCGTTCGGCCATCACCCGCGGCTCCAAGGGTCGGGTGCTCGTGTGGGTGGACTCGTTCTCCGACTGCTTCGAATCGGATTCCTTCGCCGCCATCGTGCAGGTGCTGGCCCGGCTGGGCTACGAGCCCGAGGTGCTCGACGAGACGGCCTGCTGCGGGCTCACCTGGATCTCCACCGGGCAGCTCGACGGCGCCCGCAAGCAGCTGCGCAACGCCGCCGCCGTCCTCGCGCGCTACGTGGCCGACGGCGTCCCGATCGTCGGCATCGAGCCGTCGTGCACCGCGGTCTGGCGCAGCGACGCCCCAGAGCTACTCCCCGACGACGCCAACGTCGCCGCTCTCGACGGCGCCGTCTTGACGCTGGCCGAGTTCTTGACCGCGGACCCGGACTTCGCCGCCCCAGATCTAAGCGGCCACACCATCGTCGCGCAACCCCACTGCCACCACGCCTCCGTGATCGGGTGGGCCAAGGATCGGGCCATCTTGCAGGCCACGGGGGCCACCCTCGTGCAGGTGGGCGGATGCTGCGGGCTCGCCGGCAACTTCGGCGTCGA
>DYZF01000120.1 GCA_020741375.1 Tessaracoccus flavescens | reverse complement strand
CGGTACAGGACGTAGGCGCCGGGCAGGCCGAGGGCGAGGCAGATGATGGTGGTGATGGTGGCCGACGCCAGCGTGAAGCCGATCGCGCCGAGCGTTCGGCCGCTGGATAAGACCGTCGAGAAGCCCTCGAGGGTCCACGCTGAGCCGTCATGGAACCCGCGCGCGACCAGGGTCGCGGCGGGCCAGACGAAGAACAGCAGCAGGAATGCGGCGGGGATCGCACCGGCGATCACCCAGCCGGCACGCCATGCGGTTCGGCTCAACCGATCGCCTCAGCCCATTCGCGGATCCATTCGTCGCGGTTCTCGGCCAGATTCTCGACGGCGATCGGGTTCGGCGACAGGGGAGCGAACTTGACCCACTCCTCGGGGAGCGGCGTGTCGCTCACGACGGGGTACATGTACATCTCGGTGGGCATCGCGGCCTGGACCTCGGGGCTCAGCAGGAAGTCGATGAACTTCTCAGCGCCCACCTGGTTCTCGGCGCCCTCGATGACACCCGCGTACTCCACCTGACGGAAACAGGTGCCGAGCAGCGCCTCAGTGGTGGATTCGCCGTCGGCGACCGTGTAGGACGGGGAAGTGGCGTAGCTAAGCACGAGCGGGCGGGGGCCCTTGCCGTCGGCGCCGGAGAAGTCGGTGTAGTACGCCTCGGTCCAGCCGGAGGTCACCTTCAGTCCGTTGTCCTTGAGCTGCTTCCAGTAGTCGAGCCAGCCGTCGCCCTTGGCGCCGATGGTCGCGGCCAGGAAGGCGAAGCCGGGCGACGACGACGTCGGGCTGGTCACCACGAGGAGGTCCTTGTATTCGGGCTTGACGAGGTCGTCGAGCGTGGTGGGGACGGGGATGCCCTTCTCGGTGAACCAGACCTTGTCGGCATTGATGCAGACGTCACCGAAGTCGATCGGCGTCACGTTCTCGGCATCGAACTGGTTGGCCGTGGCCGGGAGAGCTGGGGATTCGTAGTCGACGAGAACGCCCTCGTCGGAGGCGCGCCCGGCGAAGGCGTTGTCGATGCCGTAGACGACGTCGCCCAGCGGGGCGTCCTTGGTGAGGATCAGCTGGTTGACCAGCGCGCCGGCGTCGCCGGGGGCGACGTACTTCACGTCGTAGCCGCTCTCCTCGGCGAACTTGGCCTTGAGCTCATCGGGCAGGGCGAAGGAATCGTGGGTGACGACGGTCAGGGTGTCCGATTCGGTCTTGTCGGCGGTCGCCTCAGTGGTCTCACCCGCGGTGGCTTCGGTGGTCTCGCTGGCCTGACCGCCCGCCGCGCTGCTGGTGGTGCCGGTGGGCGTCGTCTCCGGGCCGGTGGTGCCGCCGGGCGAGCAGGCGGCGGTGAGGCCGAGGATCGCGCTGGCGGCGAGGATGCGTCGTGCGATGGACATCGTTGTGGGTACTCCTTTCGGAGGCTCGGCAGCTGCCGAGGAGATTCTCACTCCCTACGCCGGTGCTAACCGGATCAGGTTTGAGGGTCTGCGGGCCTTCCGCACTCTCAGCGCCGCTCGGCGCTCCCCTGTGTGCTGCCCAACTCTAGCCTCAAGCCTGCCGTCGGGGCGACCGTCGCTCAGCAGCCGCGAACTTCGGCGCACAGACCGTAGCTATTCGGCACGGATCGGACATATATGTGCAATCCGTGCCGAATAGCTACGGTCTGTGCTGCGCTGGCGATCAAGAAGCGCCGCCGGGGGTGGGGCGAGGCTTAGTCGACGTCGGTGATCCGGACCAGCGCGTCGCGGATCTGGCGCGCGCGGGCCTGGCCGATGCCCTCGATCTCCAGGAGCTCACTCACTGAGGCCCCGAAGAGTTCCTGCAGCGTGAAGTGCTCGATCAGCTTCGAGACAAGGTTGGCGGGCAGACGGCCCACCTTCGTCAGGAGCCGGATGCCGCGGGTGGTGACGGAATCCTCAAGGTTGGGGTTGTTCCCGAAGCCGAGGCGCTGTGCCACGAGTTGGCCGCTGAAGAGCTCCTCGGTGGAGAAGTTGTGTAGGCGGGAGAGGTCGAAATCGGACGGATCGGCGACGTTGGCCGCGTAGTCCTGAACCAGCGATTCGGCGACGCCGTCGAAGTTGCTGACCAGCTCCGTGTGCTGCAGCGCCACCAGGCGACCCTCGATGCCGAGCACGTCCGTGTGGAACTGCGCCTCGGCGGAGAGCCGTCGGGTCATCTCCAAGCGGTGGACGACGTGCGTCAGGTCGCGCAGCGTCACCTCATCGTTGGCTTCCAGCGTCGAGAACTGGTCCAGCACGACGTTGAGCCGCTCCGCCACGCGGGACAGAGTGGCTAGGGTCTGGTTCGCTCGGCTGATGCCGTCGCGCACGGTCTCGACGGGGTGCCGTCGGCCGTCGAGGAACAGCGAGATGGTGTCCATTGACGCAGACACCGTCACGACGGGGACCCCGGCCGCCTGAGCCGTCCGGTCCGCCGAGCGGTGGCGGGTGCCCGTCTCCGCCGTGGGGAGGTCGCCGGCAGTGACGAGGTGTACGCCGGCGGCGATGATGCGCGTCAGGTCTGACGACACGACGATGGCGCCGTCGAGTTTGGCGAGCTCGCGCAGCGCCTGCTCCGTGAGCTCGACGTTGATCTGGAAGCCGCCGGAGCTGACGTGCTGAACCTTCTGGTTGTTGCCCAACACGATGAGGGCTCCGGTTCCGCCGTGCAGGATGCGATCGAGGCCGGCGCGCAGCGGGGTGCCCGGCGCGAGCAGCTTCAGGTAGCGGCGAACCGTAGAACGTGGCACGTGGGGACCTCCTCAGGGGATTCTATGCGGTCGCGGCTGAGTGCGCGTCCGACGTGAGTCTGAGAAGCCGACGGAGCGGGGCGGGCCTGCCACAGGGTGCTCCCCAACAAGCCTGACTCAGGAGCGACGGTCAGCCGAGAGCCAAGAGTGGGACGGGGAGGGGGCCTTCGCGGTGGGTCGGGCGTTGGGGCGTTCACGCGCGCGATAAGCGCGTGAACAGACCCTGGGCGAGAAGGCCCCCTCCCCGTCGCGCTCGCCCCAACCACAGCGCGCCAGCCCCTACCGCACCCGGCAGCCGGAGCGCCGAGAATGAGGGGCCGTCGTCGTCCCTAGTGCAAGCCTTGTGAAACGCCATAACGTTCGCTCGGTGCAGGGCCTGCCGGCGACTTCTAGCGCCGACGGCCCCTCACCCTCACCACTCCTCAACGTGGCACCTCCCCTGCCAGATCTTGGAACGCCCAGACGCCAGATCTCAGGCCGCAGACGTTGGTGCGCGGACTATCACTAGCAGTTTGAGAGTGGGGCGGGGATGGGGCCTTCGCGGTGGGTCGGGCGTTGGGGCGTTCACGTGCGCGTTAAGCGCGTGGACAGGCCCTGGGTGAGAAGGCCCCATCCCCGTCGCGCTCGCCCCAACCACAGGCAAGTCCACTGACAAACCCAAGAGATTTCGATACGCCCGGCGACTCCGTCGCGCGAGCTACTCAATCAACGGAAGGGGCGCCCGCAGCTACTCAATCAAGCGAAAGTGCCGGGCGACTCAATCAGCGGGAGGTGCGAGGTCGGCTGGGAGCGAACGCATTTGACCCTCACGCGGCGTGAGGCTTTAGCGTCGTCATCATGAACACGCAGAACATCGAGAACCTGTTTCGCATTCTCAGCGTCCACGACGACGACGGCACCAGCCGTCGGCACGCCGCGCTGACGCTGGGTTCCACTCGCGGCGAGGGCATCGCCGAGCGCTTGGTCGAGGCCATCGCCGCTGAGCCCGACGCCCACGTTCGCGAGGATCTCACCTGGGCGATCGTCCAGCACGCGGAGGCCGCCGAGCCGCACCTGCTCGACATGCTGACCAGCGACGACCACAATCGCCGCTTCACCGCCGCGCACGTCTTGAGCAAGGTGGGCAACCCCGACCACTTCGAGCACGTCGCTCCTTTGGTGGCCGACGAGCAGAAGGACGTGGCGCTCAAGGCCTACCGTGCCGCCGCGAACACCGGCGGCAGCCGCGCCGTCGACGTGCTGGCCGCCCGCTTGGGCGACGGCGACGACTGGCAACGCGACGCCCTGTCCACCGCCATGTCGACCCTCGGCGCCGACGCCGTCCCGGCCCTTGTGCAGGCGCTCTCCGACGGCGACGCCGGCGTGCGTGAGCATGCGGCCGAGGCGCTCGGCCACATGGGTGGGCCAGAGGCCGACGGCGCCGCCGAGGCGTTGGAGAAGTCCGCGACGGACTCGGAGGCTGCGGTCCGCCTGATGGCGGTCAGCGCTCTGGGGCAGCTCGGCTTCGTCGCGGACGAGCCGCTGCGCCGCCTGTCCTCCTCCGAGGACACCACGGTTGCAGCCGTCGCGAAGCGCTTCGTCGCCGAGCGTGAAGCGGCCGACTCGGCTGCGGGCTAGACCAGCGATTCAGCTGGGGACGACGGGCCGGCTCAGATGCCCGCGAGGCGGCTGACTCAGCTGCCGGCGAGGCGTCGGGCGAGTAACCGCACCCGCACGTCGTCGGCGTCGGTCTGGGAGGCGATGGCTTTCCGGGCCGACGGCGAATCGAGCTGGCCGAGCGCGAGCAGCGCGGCAAACCTGACCTGAGGATCCGGATCCGTCAGTGCCTCCGTGAGGGGCCCGGCGGAGGCCGGATCCTCTGTCATTCCCAGCACCTCGGCCGCCTGCGCCCGCACCATGGGGGAGGGACTGCGCAGCGCCTCCAGCATCGGGCCCACGACGCCGGGCAGCCGGCCCAGCGCGTCTGCTACCTCCTGCTGGACAGTTGCCCGCGGATCCCCCAAGGCCCCGGCCAGCGCCTCAATGGCACCGGAGCCGCCCACCTGACCCAAGCTGAAGGCCGCCTTCGCCGCCACCTGCTCATCGGGATCGGCCAGCAGAGCGACGAGGGCGGGCACCCCCTCCTCGGCCCGGATCTTGCCCAGCAGGTGCGCCAACGCGTGGCGCGCCCGCTGATCGCCCTCGGCCAAAGCCTCAGTCAGGCGACCGATGGCGCCTGGGCCGTGCTGGGCGAGCGCCCACGTGGCCGCCTCCCGAACCCCGGGTTCAGGGTCTGAACGCACCAGCTCCACCAGTTCGTCGAAAGGTGCCGACGCGCTGCCCGATAGCGTCGCCCGGAACCGAATCGCAGCATCCGGATGCCGCAGCCGCTCCGTGAGCGCGATCACCTCCAGCACTTCGTCCCAGCCTGCATCTGCGGCAGCGCTGAGCCGCCGCAGCCGAGTCAGTAGATCCTGCTCCTGCGCGATGCGCGCCTCCACCAGCGCCGCGTGCCGCTCCAACAACTCGACGGCGTTGAAGCCCGGCTCGTCGAGGGCGCGCTGGATGTCGTCGAGCGAGAGGCCGAGGGATTTCAGGTGCTGAATCTGGAGCAGCCGAGAGATGTCGTCGTGCGAGTAGAGCCGGTAATCGCCGTCGGAGCGCCCGCTGGGGATCAGCAGGCCCAGATCGTCATAGTGGCGCAGGGTGCGGTGGGTCAGGCCGGTGCGTTTGGCCACCTCACCGATGCGCAGCCATTCCATGCTCAGCCCTGCCGTCGCAGATCAAGTAAGCCGAGGGCGTCCGCCAGCGAATCCACCTCGACCACCTTCAGCGACCCCAACCGCGGCACCTTGACCGTCACATCCCGCGACCCCCGCGGCACGATGGCCAGCTCGAACCCCAGCCGCGCCGCCTCCGACAGCCGTCGCTCCACACCCGGCACTCGCCGGAGATCGCCGGCGAGCCCCACCTCGCCCAAGGCCAAGAGCCGCTTGGGGTAGTGCCTGTCCAGCGCCGCCGACGCGATCGCCACCGCTGCCGCCAAATCCACCGACGGGTCCGTCACCCGCGCGCCGCCCACCGTCGAGACGTACACGTCGTGCGCCGACAACGGCAGCCGAGCCTTGCGCTCCAGCACCGCCAACACCATCGCGATCCGCGATCCATCAAGCCCGTGTGTGGTGCGCCGCGGCGACGACTGATACGGCGACGGCGCCACCAACGCCTGGATCTCGGCCAGCAACGGACGCCGGCCCTCCAGCGTCACCGTCACGCACGTTCCAGGCACGGGCTCGGCGTGCGCCGTCGTGAACAGCCCGGACGGATCCGGCACCTCGACGATGCCCGTTTCGCTCATCTCGAAGCAGCCCACCTCGTCGGCCGGACCGAAGCGGTTCTTCGTGGCCCGCACCATGCGGAAACCCGAATGCCGATCTCCTTCGAAGGTGAGCACCACGTCGACGAGGTGCTCCAGCGTGCGCGGCCCGGCAATCGACCCATCCTTGGTGACGTGGCCGACGATGATCACCGCCATCGCCTCCCGCTTCGCCACCCTGCCGAGTGCCGCCGTCACCTCACGCACCTGGTTGGGGCCGCCCGGGGCCCCGTCTGACTCCGCAGTAGAGATGGTCTGCACCGAATCCAGCACCAACAAGCTGGGCCGCACCTGCTCGATGTGCCCCAGCACCGTGCCTAGATCGTTCTCCGACGCCAAGTACAGGGCATCGTCGACGGCGCCCGTTCGCTCCGCGCGGAGCCGCACCTGCGACGCCGATTCCTCGCCCGAGATGTACAGCGTCGTCTCACCCGATCGCGCCCACTTGGCCGCGACATCCAACAGCAGCGTGGATTTGCCCACGCCCGGCTCGCCTGCGAGCAGCACGACGGCGCCCGGCACCAAGCCGTCGCCCAGCACCCGATCCAGCTCCGCGATGGTGGTGAGTTTGCGCTGCGCCGTGTCCGTGGTGACCTGCGAGATGGGCACCGCCGCCGACATCGGCACCGACGACGACACCTCGCGCAGCTTCGGGGCGCCGCGCTCGACGACGGTGCCCCACGCTTGGCATTCGCCGCAGCGGCCCACCCAGCGCGTGGAGGTCCAGCCGCACTCGGTGCAGTGGTAGGTGTCTTGCTTCTTCGCCACGTCCTGAGCCTAGGGGAGGGGACCGACAAAAGCCTCTCGACAAAAATGTGGCCGCGACCCCCCATGGTCGCGGCCACCGAGTTGGTGGGTGAGCGTCAGATCGTGACGGTGCCCTTGGTGGGCGTCTCGAAGGTGACGTTGTTGATGCCGGGCATGCCGCGGGGCGACACCAGATCCAGCGCCACGTCGTCGATGTTGTCGCCCACAGGCGTGGCCAGCCACTCCGACAGACGCTCGGCGGAGCCCGAGATCTCGATCTTGGTGAGCTTCACGTCGCCGGTCAGCGCGTGGGGGCGCAGCGATTCGTCGGACTTCCACTGCACGAAGTAGGGCAGCTGCGGATCCGCGATCAGGCCACGGATGCCGATCTGTGCCCACTCGAGCCGGCGGCCGTCGGGGAACTGACGCGACCCCGGAACGGCGGAGCGTTCAAGGCGGGTTTCGTAGGCGGAGATGTCCGGAACGCTGACCACCCAGCCCATCCAGCCGCCGCCCATGTCGGAGCGGGCGCGCACGGCCTGGCCGAACGCAGCCTTGTCGGCCGCAGGGTGGTCCAGCACCTCCACCACTTCGATGTAGCGGGCGTCTGCGAGCGGAATGATGTGGTTCCGGGTGCCGAAGCGCGGGTGGAAACCGCCATCCTTGAAGTCGGTGCCAAGCGCCTCAGCTAGCCGAGCAGCCTCTGCCTTGAGGCCGTCGGGACCGGTCGCGAAGATCAGATGGTCGACGTGCATGGCACCATTCTTGCCCCCGCAAGGCCGAATCAACTAATCGGGGTCGGTCAAGGGGTAACCGCGGGTTACTAGGGGCGATGGTCTGCGCTGAGTTGTCGCGATCGGATCACCAGCCACGCGGTAGGGTGAATCTCGTGTCAACGCCGAAAGTTCTGCTGTCGACCACCTCGGTCTATCCCGAGGCGTCGACCAGCGCGTTCGAGCTCGCCGCAGCCCTCGGCTATGACGGCCTAGAGCTGATGGTGGGCGTCGATTCGCTCTCCACGGATGTCGACGGTATCGAGAAACTCGCCAACTACCACGGGGTGAAGGTGCTGTCGCTGCACGCGCCCACCCTGCTCGTCACCCAGGGCACCTGGGGCACCGACGCGTGGGACAAACTGCGCCGATCCGGGGAGGCGATCGCCCGGCTCGGTGGCGACACCGTCGTCGTCCACCCGCCGTTCAGATGGCAGCGCGAGTACGGGGCCGGTTTCGTCGAGGGCATCAAGAAACTCAACGCCGAGATGGACGTGAAGTTCGCCGTCGAGAACATGTTCCCGTGGCGCACCCCCGCCGGCCACTTCCAGGCCTACCTGCCCGGCTGGGATCCGACGCCCTACGACTACGACCACCTCACGCTGGACCTCTCGCACGCCTCGACGTCGCAGCGCCAGTCCATGGATTTCGTCCACGCCTGGGGCGACCGGTTGGCCCACATCCATCTCACCGACGGCAAGGGCTCGCTCAAGGACGAGCACTTGATGCCCGGCGAGGGCGATCAGTCTGCGTGGCAGGTGGTGGAGGAGGTGGCCTCCCGCGGCTTCGACGGCCACATCGTGCTGGAGGTGTCGTCGCGGCGCGCCCGGTCCCGCCACGAACGCGAAGTGCTGCTCGGTGACGCTCTGGAGACGATCCGCAAGACCGTCGCCAAGGGCGAGGCGAGGGCCAGCTGATGAAGCGGCTCAACTCGGCGGTGCGCCGGTTTATCCGCTCGTCCCAAGTCAAGAAGGCTGCACTGACCTCGGGCGCGGCCGAGGAGTTCGCGAGCGCCTACGTCGGCGGCCACACCGTCGGCGACGCGCTCCGCGTCACGGAAACGCTGCACAATCAGGGGCTGCTGGTGTCGCTGGTGTACCTCTCCAGCGCCGACGATGAGGCCGACACCCCCGCCGTCCTCAGCACCCTGCTCGCCGAGGCGGGCGACGCGGCCCGCGGCGTGGAACTGTCCGTCAAACCATCCTCACTGGGCTTGCGCGAGGATCGCGCGAGCGCCCAGAGCCGCCTGCTGGACCTGTGCTCCGAGGCCGACTCGCGAGGCGCCGTCGTGACCTTGGAGATGCAGGGCACGGAGCACTACGACGACACCCTCGCGCTGTGGCGCGCCGGGCACGAGCGCTTCGAGACGCTCGGCATCACCCTGCCCGCCGACATCCGGCGCTCCGAACGGGACGTCACCCGGATCGCCGCGGAGCAGGGCCGGGTGCGGCTCTGCGTCGGCTCGTACCCCGTCCCCCCGGCTGAATCCTTCCGCAGTGAGCGCGAGAAGTCG
>DYZF01000119.1 GCA_020741375.1 Tessaracoccus flavescens | reverse complement strand
GAGGAGCGCGACGGCGATCAGCGCCAGCAACGCCCACCACGTCGTCAGCGCGGCGAAGCCGACGACGCCGACGACCGCGAGGGCGCACAGGCCGGCGTAGAAGTAGCGGGCGTTGCGGTCGCCCAGCCGAGCGGGAAGCGTCATCTTGCCGGAGACGCGGTCGGTGGCGATGTCGCGGACGTTGTTCGCCACGAGGATGGCGCTGGCCAGAGCGCCGACGGCGGTACCCGCGAGCCACGCGTGGAGCGGGGCGGAACCGGAGATGACGTAGGCGGTGCCCACGGTCGCGACCAGGCCGAAGAACACGAAGACCATCAGTTCGCCGAGTCCGAGGTAGCCGTACGGCTTCTTGCCGCCCGTGTAGTACCAAGCCGCCAGGATGCACAGGGCGCCGATGATGAGCAGCCACCACTGGCCGCTCAGCGCGAGGACACCCAGGCCCGCCAGGCCAGCCACACCGAAGGCGGCGAAGGCCGCGTACTTGACCGACTTCGCCGACGCCTGACCGGACGCGACGATGCGCGTGGGGCCGACGCGGTCGTCGTCAGTGCCGCGGATGCCGTCGGAGTAGTCGTTGGCGTAGTTGACCCCCACCTGCAGCGCCAGCGAGACGACGAGGCACAGCAGCGCGATGCCCCAGTGATAGCGATCCAGCGCGGCGGCCGAGGCTGCCCCGGCGAGGATCGGGGCGAGGGCGGCGGGCAGGGTCCGAGGCCGGGCGCCGGCCACCCAAATGGAGAGGGAGTCTTTCATTGCGCGGATAACTCTATCCCGCCGATTCGGTGACCGCCCGTTCCGCGAGAGCCGCCCGATCCGGCTTGCCACCCTCGGTTCGGGGCAGCCGGTCGGTGATGACAACCTGGCGGGGTAGCCCGGCGGCCGGCAGATGGGGTCGCAGCAGGTTGCGCCACGACGTGAGATCGCCCGACGGCGCGAACAGCACCAACCGCACTCCCCACTCGTCGTCGGGCACGGCGATGACCTCGGTCTCCGGTTCCAAGCGGGCGACGGCGGCGCGGACCTCGGCCAGATCCACGTTGACTCCCCCGCTGATCACGACGTCGTCGATACGGCCGTCAATGACGAGTCGGAGGCCGTCGACGTGGCCGCGGTCGCGGGTGAGGACGGCGCCGTCGACGAGGGTCTCTGCCGTGAGCTCGGGTGCGTCGAGGTAGCCGTCGAAGGTCTGCGGACCGGCGATGGCGATCCGGCCGTGCTCGCCGATCCGGATGTCGACGCCGGGCAGGGGCACGCCGTCCCAGACGACCCCGCCGCACGTCTCGCTCATGCCGTAGGTCTCGATGACGCGGATGCCGGCGGCCTCCGCCTGCGCCCTGAGTTCTGGAGCGAGCCGCGCTCCCCCGACGAGAACGGCGTCGAAGGCCGCGAGCCGGCGTGCGACGTCCGAGCCGGGCTGCAGCGCGCGGTAGAGCTGGGTGCCGACGATGGAGACGGCGTTGCGCCCGGGCCGCGGGGTGAGCGCGTCGAGGGAGGTCTCGACGACGCCGTCGCCGGCCAAGCCGCGGACGATCACCATGAGCCCCGCGACGTAGGTGGGCGGCAGCGTCAGGTGCCACGTGGCGGTGAACCCGAGCCGCTCGCGGGCCGCATCGGCGGCGGCCAGCAGCGCCTCGCGACGGAGCACGACGCGTTTGGCGGTTCCCGTGGAGCCGGAGGTCGCCACGACGGCGCACCCATCCGGGGCGACGCCGTCGCCGGGGGCGAGCCAGAGCCCGCGTTCGCCGTCGAGGAGGTGACGCACGGGTGCGATGAGGTCGGTCACCCCTCCACCCTACGGCTCGGCCGTTGACGGCGGGGAGTACGCTGGCAGCATGCCTCGGGTGCTTCTGATCATCGCGATCGTCATGCTCACCGTGTACTGCGTCGTCGAGGTGGCGCAGGCGCGGGGCTACCGCGTGCGCGCGATGCCGAAGTGGCTGTGGGCATTCGCCGTCATCTGCGTGCCCGTGATCGGCCCCTTGGGCTGGCTGTTCCTGGGGCGCCCGGTGAAACAGCAGCGCACGATCGAGCGGCCGTCGAAGGCCCCCGACGACGACGAAGATTTCCTGCGCGGCCTGCGCTGACCACCGCCCGGTCACTGCGGGCTGCCCACTCGCTCAGTTTCGTGAGCGCTTCGTCACCCCACCTGATCGCTACCGCCCGCCGACGGTGCCCACGCCCTAGGCTGAAACCATGAGCTACGGAGCACCCAAGAAGGCTGTCATTCTCGCGCGGGGCCTCGGCTCGCGCATGCGTAAGGAAGCTGAAGGAATCGCGCTCAGCGACGATCAGTCCAAGGCCGCGGACGCCGGCGTGAAGGCGATGATCTCCGTGGGACGCCCGTTCCTCGATCACGTCATCAACGCCCTCGCCAACGCCAGCTTCACGGACATCTGCCTCGTGATCGGCCCCGAGCACGACGTGATCCGCGACTACTACGACACCGTCGACAAGGAACGCATCACCGTCTCCTACGCCATCCAGGAAGAGCCGCTCGGCACGGCCAACGCCGTGCTGGCTGCCGAGGAGTTCGCAGGCGACGATCGCGTCCTCGTCATCAACTCGGACAACTACTACCCCACCGCGGCGCTGGAACTGCTGGCCGACGTCCCGGGCTCCGCGCTGGTGGGGTTCACCCGCGAGGGAATGCTGACCCGCTCCAACATCGCCCCGGAACGCATCGCGGCCTTCGCGATCGCCACCGCCGACGAGGACGGCAACCTCAAGGAACTCGTCGAGAAGCCCGACGACGAGACCATCGCCCGCTGCGGCGACGAGGCCGTCATCTCCATGAACTGCTGGCTCTGCACGCCGGCGATCTTCCCCGCCGCCAAGGCCATTCCGAAGTCGGCCCGCGGCGAGTACGAGATCACCGACGCCGTACGTCGCGCCATTGAGGACGGCGATCCGTTCGCCGTCGTGCGTTCCAACGAGGGGGTGCTGGACATGTCGAACCGCGGCGACATCGCGTCGGTGGTCGAGGCTCTTGGTGAGCGCGAGGTCCGTCTGTGAAGTGGTTCGTCCCCGGCCGGCTCGAGGTCCTCGGCAAGCACACCGACTATGCGGGCGGCCGCTCCCTGCTGGCCGCCGTCGACCGCGGCGTCACCGTCGAGATCAGCGACGACGACGAGGGCTTCACCATCACGAGCACTGCGGTGGAGGGCGAACTGACGCTCACTCCAAACACCATCCCGGACCTCCCGAAGGGGCACTGGGGCTACTACGTGCAGGCCGTGTTGGACCGGCTCGTCCTCAACTTCGGCGAGCTGAAGCCCGCGCGGATCACCGTCGATTCCAACCTGCCGTTGGCCTCGGGCATGAGCTCGTCGTCGGCGTTGGTGGTCGCGGTTTCGCTGGGGTTGATCGACCACAACAACCTCACCCAGCGCAGGGAGTGGGCGGCCAACATCAAGGATCGGATCGATCTGGCCGGCTACATGGCCACGATGGAGAACGGCCTCACCTTCGGCACCCTGGAAGGCCTGCGCGGCGTGGGCACGTTCGGCGGATCCGAGGATCACACCGCCATGCTGTGCTGCAAGGCCGACCAGCTGACCGAGTTCACGTTTTGCCCCATCGAGGAGCAGCGGTCCGTGCCGTTCCCGGCGGAGTGGGCGTTCGTGGTCGCGGTGTCTGGCGTGCTTGCCGAGAAGACCGGCGCTGCTCTGGAGTCTTACAACAACGCGTCGCTGCGCGCCCGCGAGCTCACTGAGGCGTGGAATGACGCCACCGGTCGCGACGACGCCGTCTTGGCCGACGCGCTGGCCAGCGACGA
The DNA here is from genome assembly GCA_020741375.1 of Tessaracoccus flavescens. Lineage (GTDB taxonomy): Bacteria > Actinomycetota > Actinomycetes > Propionibacteriales > Propionibacteriaceae > Arachnia > Arachnia flavescens_A. Next base: position 10,215 of record DYZF01000119.1, on the reverse strand, counting down.
GGACGCGCTCGAAGGCCTGCGGGCAATCTCGGCGCACGATCCGGCGCTCAGCGCGCGGCTCACTGCGTTCGTGACGGAATCCGAGGTCGCGATCCCGCGCGCTATCAAGGCGCTCGAGGCCGGCGACATGGTCGCGTTCGGGAAGGCCGCCGAGCTGTCCCACCGCAACGCGGACGAGGCTCTGGGCAACCAGATCCCTGAGACCAACCGTCTGCAGTCGCTGGCGAACGAATTGGGCGCGACAGCGTCCGCAGGGTTCGGCGCAGGTTTCGGCGGTTCGGTGTGGGCGTTGGTGCCGACGGAGCAGGCGCAGGAGTTCGCGGACCGCTGGCTCAGCGCGTACGTGAACGAGTTCCCGCAGGTGCAGGGCACGGCGTCCACGATCGTCACCCGCCCAAGTGGTCCCGCGCGCCGCGTTTAGGGCGCATTGGCCTGCGTACACCGCAGCCGCGTCGGAGGCGCCCTCTTCTAGGGCCTGCGACATAACGGGGAGCTATCTGACACGGATTCGACATATATGGAATCCGTGTCAGATAGCTCCCTGTTATGTCGCGCTCCCCCTGCCCTCAGAGAAGAGGAACCCCTATGCGCACCATCCAAAGCGTGTCCCACACCGAGCCTAGTTGAACCTTCAACTTTTGTGTGGTGAACTAGACCCATGAAGATCGCAATCCTCACCAGCACCGTTCGCCCCGGCCGCAACTCCATCAAGGTGGCCGAGTGGGTCAAGGAGAACGCCCCGCAGATCGACGGCGTTGAGTTCGAACTCGTCGACATCGCCGAGTACGACCTCCCCCTCTACGACGAGCCCATGCCCGCCGCCTACGGCCAGTACGCCAACGAGCACACCAAGAAGTGGGCCGCGAAGGTGGCCGAGTTCGACGGCTACGTCTTCGTGACCGCCGAGTACAACCACGCCGCCCCCTCGGCGCTGCTCAACGCCATCGCGTACCCGTACCAGGAGTGGAACAACAAGGCCGCCGCGTTCGTCGGCTTCGGCTCGTTGGGCGGCGCCCGCGCCGTCGAAAACCTCCGTCTCGTGGCCGCTGAGATCCAGCTGGCCGACGTGCGTCAGGGCGTCTACCTGTCGCTGTTCGACGACTTCGAGAACTTCGCAGACTGCAAGCCGCGCGAGAACCAGCTCGAGGCTTTGGGCACCATGTTCGAGCAGCTCATCTCGTGGTCGAAGGCCATGAAGACGCTCCGCTGAACCTGACTCAAGAACACGCCGACGGCGGGCTCCCCAAGGGACGCCCGCCGTCGTGCTTCGCGGTCGAGCGGAAGAACTCAGACCCCCGTCATCGGCACACACGCTTGAGTCCGTGATCTGGGATTTGGTGCGCTCGATTGGAAGAACGTCGTTATTCAGCATGAGCGACCCCGTCGAGCGGCAGTTTTCCCAGATCGCTTGAGTGCCATTGCCTGCCTCAACGTCGGCACAAGGTTCCCAATGGTTGCAGCCGTGAAGTTGAGCAGCGTCCATCCTGCGATAGTGAGATCGTTCCAACGGATCCGATCGCTGATGAAACTGTCGTGAGACCCGTGGTGCTCCCAACCATCGAGCTCCACCGCGAGATTGTGCTCCGGCAAGGCCACATCGACGAAGTAAGTCTTCCAACCCACCGCGACTCGGTGATTTGCGAACCATCCACCGATCCGCGCCCGGCGCAGGCGGATGTGCGCTTCACGCTCAAGGTACGACCACGGCTGCTCCCTCGACTCCCTCAGCAAGCGCGCCCGTTCACCATTTCCGCGGCGCCCTGACGTGAGACTTAACGCCCGTCGCAGACCCAGGATGGTCACCGCCTTGCGGCGTAGTGCTTCATCAATCGCGTTCCCTCCTAGCGTGTCGGTCAGATCGAGGACGCTGAGCGCGGGTGCGGTGATGAAATGTTGCCCCGTCCAGACCTTCAACTCGGGCGGAACTTCCCTGCGTTCAACCTTGTAACCCTTACCACCGGCGCGTCTGGCTGCTTCCGCCAGTTGAATAGCGTCCACAGGCAGGGTTGGCCACCACGAGAGCCTCGCGGAGGTGTCACGGACAAATACGGAGTTGGGTCGGGCAGCACGAGCGGCCGCAATCCTGACGTCGAAGGTGGGCTCCCGACCAGCCAAGGCATACGAGGAGCCAATGAGTTTCACGAGAGTTCCACGAGAGACGCAGTATTCGACGGCGCGAGCCAAGTGTGGGTGCCGGGCCGTGGAGACAAAGCCTTCTTGATCGAGGATGTCGCGCAGTTCAGATCTCATGCCCACGTAATCGCAAACCGACCGCCCCGATTCCCATCGGACTACGGGACTGTGGACAGATCGATCTGGGAAAACTGCCACTCGACGGGGTCTCTCAGGTCGAATTGGGCCGATTCTTTGATCGAGCGCACCGATTCCCAAATCCGCACGCCGAATCTACGAGGAGCACGATCTACAGGGCGCGCTCCGGGGGCTTCCATGACCGCTCTGGAATCACTCCGGCGTGAGCGGCGACCAGCCGGGGGGCGACACCGGGGTGACCGGGCGGTCGAGCAGCATGTCGTCGTAGCTGCGCGGATCCTCGATCGGCTCCAAGTGGCCGGAGACGTGCAGGTCCGGGAACTCCGCGTTGATCTCGTCCACTAGATCCTAGAGAGCGTCGTGGCCGCGCTGGATGGTCCACGCCCCAGGCACAAGCATGTGCATCTCCATGAAGGCCCGAGCACCGGACACCCGGGTGCGGAACGCATGGAAGCCAATCTGCGACGTCTCGTGCTCGGCCAAGATCTCGCGGAGGCGTGCGTTGGTCTCCTTGGGCAGCGACTCGTCCATCAGCCCGGCGGTGGATTCCGAGATGAGCTTGTAGCCGGTCCACAGGATGTTCAGACCCACCGCGATCGCGACCACCGGGTCCAGCCAGTTCCACCCCGTCAGCCAGACCAGCCCGACGCCCAGCAGCACACCGCCCGAGGTCACCACATCCGTCATCAGGTGGTTGGCGTCCGCGCGCAGCGTGATGGAGTTGTGCTTTCGCCCTGCGCGGAGGAGCACCATCGCGACCGCGCCGTTGATCAGCGACGCGATGACGGAGATGAACAGACCGATGCCCACCTGCTCCAGGGGCCGGGGATCGAAGAGTCGCTCGATCGCGAACACGAGGATCGCCGCCGCGGCGACGAAGATCATCATGCCTTCCACCGCGGCCGAGAAATACTCGGCCTTCGAGTGCCCGTAGTGATGGTTCTTGTCGGCCGGCTTGGCCGCGACCTTCAACGCAATCAAGGCGACGACGGCCGCGATCAGGTTGACCACAGACTCGGCTGCGTCGGACAGCAGACCCACCGAACCGGTCACCAACCATGCCGCTGTCTTCAGAGCGATGGTGGCGAGTGCGGCGAAGATCGCCAGCCAGGCGAACTTGGTCAGGTCGACGCGGGAAGAAGTCACCGGGCAATGATCGTCGTACAAAGGGGTCGAATCAAACCGCGCTCATTCAGTTGGGGCGCTGCACGTCGAACCGCGCCGCCGCACGTCGTGACGACACCCGACACAGCTCACTGGCCCTCGAAGCCCACCGCGCAACACGATTCCGACGGTCCCCAACGCCCGGACGGTGAGGCTCGCCAGCACGCTTGAGCATGACGCAGATCTTCTTCGGTAATCTGACGGGGTGCTGACCATGCAAGACGCCCTCCGCCGCCTGTCCGACTACTGGACCTCCAAGGGTTGCCTCACCTGGCAACCGTTCAACTCCGAGGTCGGAGCGGGAACGATGAACCCCGCAACTGTGCTGCGCGTGCTCGGACCCGAGCCGTGGGACGTGGCGTACGTCGAGCCGTCGGTCCGCCCCGACGATTCCCGCTACGGCGAGAACCCCAACCGCCTGCAGATGCACACCCAGTTCCAGGTGATCCTGAAGCCCGAACCGGGCAACCCGCAGGAGCTGTACCTCGGCTCGCTCGAGGCGCTCGGCATCGACCTCAGCGCCCACGACGTGCGCTTCGTCGAGGACAACTGGCAGCAGCCCGCCATCGGCGCGTGGGGTCTCGGCTGGGAGGTGTGGCTCGACGGCATGGAGATCACGCAGTTCACCTACTTCCAGCAGGTGGGCGGCCAGAACCTCGACCCGATCCCGGTGGAGCTCACCTACGGCGTCGAGCGCATCCTCATGGCCCAGCAGGGCGTCACGCACTTCAAGGACATCGTCTACTCCATCGCCGCCGACGGCCGCCCCGTCACGTACGGCGAGGCCTTCGGCCAGCAGGAGTACGAGATGAGCCGCTACTACCTCGACGACGCCGACGTCGACGCCAACCGCAGGCTGTACGAGACGTACGTTGCCGAGGCCACCCGGATGGTCGAGGCCCGCCTGCCCGTGCCGGCTCACGGGTACATCCTGAAATCGAGCCACGCGTTCAACGTGCTCGACGCCCGCGGCGCCATCTCGACGACCGAGCGCGCGAAGGCGTTCGCCACGATGCGCCGCCTCATGCGAGACACCGCCGCCTTGTGGATCGAGCGCCGCGAAGAGCTCGGCTTCCCGCTGATGCGCGACGGGTCCGGCGACGACTCCCAGAACAGCGCCACGGCGACGAAGGAGACCGGCGCCGATGAAGGGGGCTCCCTCGCCACCACCCCCCAGACGCTGGCGTTCGAGATCGGCGTCGAGGAACTCCCGCCGCACGTCGTCCCACAAACCATCGAGGCGGTTCGCGCGGGCATCACCGAGAAGCTCGCCGCTTCGCGCCTGACCCATGGCGAGATCACCGTTGACGGCACCCCCCGCCGCATCGTCGCCGTCGTCAAGGACGTGGCCGCCTCCGAGCCCGACGCCGACCAGCTCCGCAAGGGCCCGAAGTGGGCCGCGGCGTTCGACGCCGACGGCAACCCCACCAAGGCGCTTGAGGGCTTCATGCGCGGCCAGGGCGTCACCGCCGATCAGGTCACCAAGGCCGAGATCGGCGGCGCCGAACACGCCGCGGTCGCCGTCAAGGTGGAGGGCCGCCACGTCCTTGACGTCGCCGGTGCCGCGATCGCGGAGATCGTCGGCTCGCTCCGCGCCGAGAAGAACATGCGCTGGAACGACGCCAACCTGTCATTCTCCCGCGCCATCCGCTGGCTCGTCGCCCTCTGGGGCGACACCGTCGTGCCCGTCAGCGTCTCCGGTCTGACCGCCGGCCGCAGCACCTACCTGCAGCGTCCCGTCGCGGGTGAGGAATCCGGCAAGCGCTCCGACGGCGCCCTCGTGGGCTACGTCGAGGTCGCCTCCGCAGACGAGCTGCTCAGCACCATCGAGGCCGGACACATCCAGCTGTCCTCCGAGGCGCGTCGCAGCTCCGTCGTCGAGCAGGCCACCCAGTTGGCCGCCGGCGTGGGCGGCACCATCGATGCCGACGGCGAAGCCGCCGTGGTGGACGAGATCACGAACCTCGTCGAGGACCCGCACGGCGTGCTGGGCGACTTCGACGAGCGCTACCTCGAGCTTCCCGCCAAGATCCTCACCACGGTCATGCGCAAGCACCAGCGCTACCTGCCGGTGTACGTCGACGGCAAGCTCGCCCCGCACTTCGTCACCATGGCCAACGGCCTGTGCGATGACGACACCGTCCGCAAGGGCAACGAATCCGTCATCCGCGCCCGCTACGAGGACGCCCTGTTCTTCTGGAACGCCGATCTCCAGGCCGACGACGTGGACGGCTTCGTCCCCGGCCTCGAGAAGCTCACGTTCGAGGATCGCCTCGGTTCCGTGGGCCAGCGCGCCCGTCGCATCGCCGATGTCGCGGCCAAGCTCGCCGATCGAGTCGGCCTCGACGGCGCCGACCGCGAGACGCTGACCCGCGCCGGCCAGCTCGCCAAGTTCGACCTCTCCACCCAGATGGTGGTCGAGATGAGCTCGCTCGCCGGCTTCATCGCCCGCGAGTACGCCGTCCGCAAGGGCGAGACGCAGGCAGTCGCCGACGCTCTCTTCGAGATGGAGCAGCCACACACCTCGGCAGACCCGGTGCCCGCCAGCACCCCCGGCGCGCTGCTCGCTCTGGGCGACCGCTTCGACCTGCTCGCCGCGATGTTCGCGCTGGGCGCCAAGCCCACCGGCTCGTCGGACCCGTTCGGCCTGCGCCGCGCGGCGTTGGGCGTCGTGCGGATCCTGCGCGAGTCGGCAGGCACGCCGCTGGAATCGCTGACGGTCCGTGCCGGGCTGGAGGACGCCGTCGCGCGCCTGGCCGAGCAGGGCGTCGACGTGGCTCCCGACGCGGTGGACGCGGCCTTGGAGTTCACCATCGGCCGCTTCGCGCAACTGCTGCGTGACGAGGGCACGTCCGCCGATCTGGTGAACGCGATCCTCCCCGCCGCAGATGCGCCTGGCCGCGCGTCGCGACTCCTCTCGGAGCTCGTCGCCGCTCAGGACGATCAGCGTCTCCGCGACCTCGTCGCCACCAACGTCCGCATCACCCGCATCCTGCCCGACGGTGTCGCGCCGGAGCTCGTGAAGGCGAAGCTCACCGAGCCCGCCGAGGTGACTCTGCACGACGCGGTGTCCGAGGCGATCGACGGCGCACCCGAGGCGCAGAGTCTGGCAACCGTGCTCGACCGCACTGCCCCCGTCGTCACCGCGGCCGCCACGTTCTTCGATGAGATCTTGGTCAACGCCGACGACGCCGAGGTCCGCGCGGCCCGCCAGAGCCTGCTCGCGTCGGTGCTGTCGCTGTCGCCGGGCGGCATCGACTGGAAGGCCGTCGACACCGCCATCAACTGATCTGATCCTTGGGCTGGGGCCGCCAAGTCGCGACCCCAGTCTGATCAGATTTCCACCGCCCCGCGGATACGCTGGGGTGATGGCAGAAAAGGGTTGGTTTGGGCTTCCGACGTTCGAGTTACCCACGTTCGGGTTGAAGCCCCGGCCCAACGTCGTCTCTTGCACCTTGTCAGGCGGCGGTTCGCGCGCCGGATTCCAGCTGGGCGCGCTCGATTACCTCTACCGCCACGACGAGGAATTCGCTCCCACCGTCTTCGTCGGTACCTCCGCCGGCTCGATTCTGGCGGCCGCCCTCTCCCAATCAGCGGATCGCGACGGGCAGCAGACCTACCTGCGTCGCCTGATCAACATCTGGCAGGGCCTCAAAACCCAAGGCGACATGTTCACGGCGCGTCCGTGGTACCAGACGTTGGAGACGGAGGGTCCGTCGTGGCTGGAGTTGGTGAAGCCGGCAAAGCCCGAGCCCCCGAAGCGTCCCTCGCGGCTACCTTTCCTCCGCCCCCCGGCCGCCCCCGCGGAGCCCTCCGTCGTCGAGCCGCCCAGCCCGTTGGAGCTGGCGCTGAGCCCGGATGAGGAGTTCCAGTCGGAGTGGTCGCTGGCCACGTTGTCCGCGGTCGCGGGCCAGCTGGGGAAGCTCCCCCGCCTCGGCACCGAACTCAACAACATCGCCCTGGGCCTCGAACACACCCGGTCGATGTATCGCCCCGGCCCGGTTCTCGCGCAACTCTTGGAGACCGAGACGTTCGACCCGGAGCGCGTCGCCGAGTCCGGCGTGACGCTGCGGATCTCGATGGTGTCGCTTGAAACGGGCGAGCTGCGCTACATGACGCAGACGGGCGCCTTGGTGGACCGCGAGAACCAGCCGATCGACGACACCACCCACAACCTCGCCGTCGGCGTTCTGGCCTCGTGCGCCATCCCGGCCGTCTTCCGGCCGGTGCCGATCGGCGACGAGACCTACATCGACGGCGGGGCCCGCGAAAACCTTCCTGCCGAACTCGCCGTCGGTCATCTGGGCGCTCGCCGTAACTACATCGTCAGCTCGCAGTCGATGGGCGTGCAGCATCGCGCGTCGATGGCCGACGTGGATCTCTTCGCCACCGTCATGCGGGCCACGGAGATTCTCATCGACGAGGCTGGGCGTGACGAGCTGGCCTACGCCATCTCCACCGGGTCCCCCGTGATCTACCCCGAGCTCAGCATCCACGATGCGATGACGGTCAACCCGTCGCTGATCGCGATCAACATGGATTACGGCTGGCTCCGCGCCGCCGAGGTGCACCTCGAGATGGACGAGCGAAAGCGGGAGCAGCACCGCCACATCATCGAGCTGCGGCTTCGCATTCTCGATCTGGAGGAGCAATTCCTGGCGCTGGAGAAGCCGTCGCGGCGCGATCACATGGTGCTGCGCAGCGCCAAGGTGGAATTGCGCGACGCGGTGCGGGCAGCCCACACCACCCCTCTGCCCGACGGCGCGGAGCACTGGTGGACGCAGTGGGAGCGTCACCCGGAGCCACCGACGATGCAACCGCCCTGGATGCCGATGCCAACCAGGGGCTGACCGTTAGGCTAGAGCCGTGAAGACAACCTTCGACCTCAGGTGGGAGCGCTACGGCGACGACCTCACGACCGCCCTGACCGCCGTCTACGCGGACGGCTCCGCAGATCTTGCCCAGCGGGTGAAGGAGCTGGTGCGCACGAGGTTCGAGCAACGCGGCGACGATCTGCGCCTCCTCGACGAGGCCCGGCTGCTTCGCCCGGACTGGCTCCAGCAGCCCGGTCAGGTGGGCTACGTCGCCTACACCGATCGGTTCGCCGGGACGCTGCGCGGCATCACCGACCACCTCGACTACCTCGAGGATCTGGGGGTGACCTACCTGCACCTGATGCCGCTGTTGCAGCCCCGCGAGGGCGCCAACGACGGGGGCTACGCCGTCGCCGACTACCGCACCGTCCGCCCCGATCTCGGCACGATGCAGGACCTGGAGGACCTCACGCGTCACCTACGAGGCAAGGGAATCTCCCTGGTCGTCGACCTGGTCCTCAACCACGTCGCCAGGGAGCACGAATGGGCAGCCCGCGCCCGGGCCGGGGAGCAGCGGTACCGCGACTACTTCATGGTGTTTCCCGACCGGACCATGCCCGACCGTTACGAGGAGACGCTCCCCGAGGTTTTCCCGGACTTCGCGCCGGGCAACTTCACCTGGGACGACGAGCTCGCCGGATGGGTGTGGACGACGTTCAACGACTACCAGTGGGACGTCAACTGGGCCAACCCCGACGTCTTCCTGGAGTACCTCGACATCATCCTCGGGTTGGCCAACCGGGGCGTTGAGGTGCTGCGGCTCGACGCCATCGCCTTCATCTGGAAGGAGATGGGGACCGACTGCCAGAACCAGCCGCCCGTCCACGCCATCACCGAGGCCCTGCGTGCGGCCGCCCGAATCGCCGCGCCCGCCGTCGCCTTCAAGGCCGAGGCCATCGTCGGGCCCAAGGACCTCATCACCTATTTCGGCCAGGGCGAGCACTACGGCAAGGTCTCGGACATCGCCTACCACAACTCGCTGATGGCGCAGCTGTGGTCGACGCTCGCCTCGCAGGACACCACGCTCCTGCGCCGGGCCCTCGGCGGGTTCCCGCCCAAGCCGTCCACCGCTACCTGGGGCACGTACATCCGGTGCCACGACGACATCGGCTGGGCCATCGACGACGTCGACGCGGCGACCGCTGGCCTCAATGGCTTCGCCCACCGGGCGTTCCTCAGCGACTTCTACTCCGGCGAGTTCCCCGGGTCCTTCGCCCGAGGTCTGGTCTTCCAGGCGAACGAGGCCACCGGGGATCGTCGCATCTCGGGATCGCTCGCCTCGCTCGCCGGCCTAGAGCACGCCCTGGCGCTCTCCGATGCCGGGGAGGTGGAGCTTGCGGTCGCGCGCATCAACCTCCTCCACGCCGTCATCTGCGGCTGGGGAGGTGTTCCCCTGCTCTACATGGGCGACGAGGTGGCGATGCTGAACGATCACGACTTCGCCCGCGACCCCGCCCATGCCGACGACAACCGTTGGGTGCACCGCCCCGTGATGGACTGGGACGCCGTCGCCGCGTTGGGTGAGGATCCTGCCTCCCCCGCCGCGCGGGTCAACGCCTGGCTGCGCCACGTGCTGGATGTCCGGCGGGCGACGCCGCAGCTGCACGCCTCACGCGAGTCGGAAATCATCGAGGCGGGCGACCCGGGAGTGCTGGCCTTCAAGCGCGACCACCCAATCGGCCCCATGGTGCAGGTCTACAACATGACCCCGAACGAGATAACCCTCCCGATGGCCTGCCTCAGCGAGACCATCGGCGAGACGGCGTTCGAAATGCTGGATGGAGTCGAGTGGGATCTGACGCCCTGGACGATGACGCTTCGGCCCTACGCCGTGCATTGGTTCCGGTGAGAGGGCTCCGACGGTGCACGTCGCTGGGTGGTTCTCAAACCCGCGCAAGCCACTCAT